>JBGASI010000296.1:0-12216 GCA_044229815.1 Vicinamibacteria bacterium
GACGCCTTCGGCCGCATCAAGGGGAAGCGCCACCTCGTCGTCTGCGGCAGCCAGTCGGTCGGGGCCTTCCCGGTGGACGTCAGGCGCAGCGGTATCGACGCGCTGGCCAGCGCCGGGCACAAGTGGCTGTGCGCGGGCTACGGCGCGGGCTTCTGCTACGTGCGGCAGGGCCTGATCGACGAGAGGCCTCCGCGCGCGGTCGGCTGGATGAGCGGCGACGACCCGTTCGCCTTCGACAACCGTCGCATCCACCTGCTGCCGACGAACGCGCGCAGCGAGCTCGGCTGCCCGCCCTTCGCCACGATCTTCGCGCTGGGCGCCGCGGTCGAGTACCTCGCCGGCCTCGGCAGCGACCGCATCGCCGAGCGCGTGCTGGCGCTCAACATGTACCTCACCTCGCGCCTCGCGCGCGAGTCCTTCGAGGTGCTCTCGCCCGGCGGCGACCACCGCTCGGGCGAGACGCTCGTGCGCCTGCCGGACCCCGCGAGCGCCCACGCCTTCCTGGCCGCGCGCGAGGTGCACGTGACCTGCAAGCCCGAGGGCCTGCGCATCTCGACGCACTTCTACAACGACGAGGCGGACGTGGACGCGTGCGTCGCCGCGCTCGTCGCCTGGCGCGAGCGGCAGCTCCTGTAGAGGTTCCGAACGCCGGAGTTCGCGCGCGGATTGCCCGCGCGCTGGAGCGCTGGTACCATCGTTCGGTCCCGCAGTCGTCACGCCCCCGCAGGTGCCCCCCGCAAGCCCTGGGAAAGAGAGGCCACCGTGGAGTTCCAAGTTGGTGAGAAGGTCATCTACCCGAATCACGGGATCGGGGTCGTGGAGAGCATCCAGACCCGTCCGATTCCGGGAGGGAAGATCAGCCTCTACCAGCTGCGGATTCTCGCCAACGACTCGCGGGTCTGGGTGCCTCAGCAGAACGCGGACGGTGTCGGCCTGCGGCCGGTGATCCGGCCCGCGGAGGTCCGCAAGATCTTCTCCCTGCTGGGCGACGGGAAGGTCGAGCAGGTCGCCAACTGGAAGGGCCGCTTCAAGGAAAACTCCGACAAGATGCGCACCGGCAGCCTCTTCGAGGTGGCGGTGGTGCTCAAGGGGCTCACCTACCTGGCCCGCAAGAAGGCCCTCTCCTTCCGCGAGAAGCGCATGCTCGAGCGCGCCAAGTTCTTGCTCATCAGCGAGATCGCCGAGGCCGAGGAAAAGCCGAAGACGACCGTCGAGGAGCGCGTGGACAAGGCCCTCGAGAAGACCTTCGGCGTGATGGGCGCCAAGCCCACGCAGCGGCCGGTCGGTCTGCACAAGATCTCGAACGCCTGAGACCTCGCCCGTATCCCCCGCGCTTTCCTTGACTTCGGGGGATTCGCGGGCTAGAATCCGCCGTCTTCCCCCCGGCCTCACGTCATCGGGGAGCGAACGGAGTTCTGGCGAAATGGCCGAGCCGTCTCGAACCGCAATGACCAAGGCGGACCTGATCAGCGTCGTGGCGAAGCGCCTCGACATCACGCAGGTCCAGGCAGGCATCATCGTCGAGGCTGCCTTGCGCAGCGTCGTCTCCGCGCTCCAGAGCGGCCAGGAGGTGGAGATCCGCGGCTTCGGCTCCTTCCGCTTCCGCAACCGGGCGCCGCGCAAGGGGCGCAACCCGAAGACCGGCGAGAAGGTGGACGTGCCGCCGAAGAAGATCCCCTACTTCAAGATGGGGAAGGAGTTGAAGGCGCTGCTGAACTCCGTGGCACAGGCCGAGGAGATGCCGGCGCCCGCGCCCGACGGGCAGTAGCCGCACCTCTCGACGGTCCCCTGAACGATGAGCGGACACGCGGACAAGCGGCAGGTCGCCCGGATCCAGCCCTTCGTCGCGCCCTGTCGCTACGTCGTCGGCGAGCAGCGCGTGCCCGGCTTCCTCACCGACCTCAGCCGCTGCGGTGGGCGCATCCACACCGAGGTCGAGCCGCCCGCGATGCTGACACCGATCGTGGTCGAGGCCCGCCTCGGCCGCCTGGCCAAGCGCCTGCGGCTGCCGGCGGCGGTGCGCTGGCGCAAGCCGGCGCCGCGCGGGGGATTCCTCTTCGGCCTGAGCTTCGACCGGCTCGGCGCCGACGAGCAGGCGATCCTGGACGAGGTCGTCGAGGAGTTCCACCGTCGCGCCGCCCTCATCGAGTAGACTCTCGCGGCGTGATGGAACAGGATGACCGAGTCAAGGAACGCAGGCTGCCCGTGACTGGACCGTTGGCCGGGGACGCCGGCTGGCTCGCTCTCTCCGACGACGAGCTGCTCTTCCGGGTCGAGTCGCTCACGCCGGGGCACGCCCACGACGATGACCTGGTGCGGGTGCTCGGCAGCAGCCGCCACTTCTTCATCCGCCAGGAGGCCGCGAAGCGGGTCGGCGACCCGGAGCGCCTGAAGCCCTTCGCCGTCGACCGCCACGTCGGCCAGATCCTGGCGCGCCACATGCGGCGCGATCAGGACGTCGAGTACCTCGAGCAGCTCGTGCGCGAGACGCGCCACCTCGAGGTGAAGAAGGCCGCGCTCGCGCAGCTCGAGTCGCTGCGGCGCAAGGGCTAGGCCGGTCCGCTCCCGGCGAAGGCTCGCACCTCGGCCGCCACCCGCTCGACGTCTTCGAGCGGCAGCTCGGCGTAGAGCGGCAGGCATAGCACCTCGCGCGAGAGCTGCTCGGAGACCGGGAGGTCGCCGACCTTGCCGCCGGCCGAGGCCAGCGAGCCCTGCAGGTGGATCGGCTTGGGGTAGTGGATCGCGCTGCCGATCCCGCGCGCGCGCAGGTGCTCGGCCAGCGCGTCGCGCCGCGGAGCGCGGATCGTGTAGAGGTGCCAGGCGGAGCGCGCGCCCTCGCGTTCCGCCGGGGTGACGATGCCCGGCACGCCGGCCAGGGCCCGCGCGTAGAGCGCCGCCCGCTCGGCCCGCTCGGCGTTCCAGCGCTCGAGCTGGGCCAGCTTCACCCGCAGGATCGCGGCCTGCAGCGAGTCGAGCCGGCTGTTCGTGCCGAGCACCACGTTGTCGTAGCGGTGCGTGCCCGCGCCGTCGCGGGCGATGAACTCCGCGTCGTTCGAGGTGACCATCCCGGCGTCGCCGCAGGCGCCGAGGTTCTTCGTCGGGTAGAAGCTGAACGCCGCCGAGTGCCCGAGCGCGCCCGCCCGCCGCCCCCGCCAGGACGCGCCGTGCGCCTGGGCGGCGTCCTCCAGCACGGGAAGGCCGTGGCGCGCCGCGATCGCGCCGATCGCGTCCGTGTCGGCCGGGTGGCCGTAGAGGTGGACGGGCAGCACGAGCTTCGTGCGCGACGTGATCGCCGCCTCGAGCCGCCCGGGGTCCATCGTGTGGCTGTGCTCGTCCACGTCCACGAAGACCGGCCGCGCCCCGACCAGCAGGATCGCCTCGCCGGTCGCGATGAACGTGTTGGCGACCGTCACCACCTCGTCGCCCGGGCCGATCCCGTAGGCCCGCAGGGCCAGCTGCAGCGCGTCGGTCCCGTTCGCCACCGCGCAGGCGTGGGCGGCGCCGCAGAAGGCGGCGAACTCGCGCTCGAGCGCGCCGACGTCGGGGCCGCCCACGAACGCGCCGCTCGTCAGCACGCGCTCGAGCGCGGCGTCGATCTCGGGGCGCACGCGGGCCAGCTGGGCCTTCAGGTCGATGAGGGGGATCGGGCGGGGTTCGTTCACGGTGTCGCGTCTCCTTCCGGCGCTGTGGTGGAAGGAAATGCTAACCCAGCAGGCCCGAAACGGCCGACTCGAGGTCGCCCGCGAGCACGTGGGGAGCCGAGGCCTCGAGCGCCCGGCGGTTGGGGAAGCCGCCGGGGATCCCGATCGCGAACGCGCCGGCGGCCTTCGCCATCATCACGTCCTCTGGGCTGTCGCCGACGTAGGCCGACTGGCCCGGGGCCACGCCCAGCCGCTCGAGGGCGACCTGCAGCGGCTGCGGGTCCGGCTTGCGCTTCTCGGTCTCGCCGCCGCAGACCACGGTCGCGAAGAAACCGTCGACGCCCAGCGTCTGCAACTCGCGCCGCACGCGGGCGGGGTCGCCGCTCGAGACGATGCCCAGGCTCAGCCTGCGCGCCGCGAGGAGTTCCAGGCTCTCGAGGACCCGCGGCAGCAGCAGGCTCGGCTCGGTCTCGTAGCACTCGATCCAGCGCGCGTCCGCGTCCGTCCAGACGTCGCGCGGGAGCCCGATGGCCTCGTAGGTGCGGTACCAGTCCGGCGCGTAGGTGCGCTCGAACAGGGCGCGGTCGTAGTCGATGCCGTGGGCCGCGAAGGCCTTCACGTAGCAGCGGTAGCTCTTCTCCGCCGAGTCGACCAGCGTGCCGTCCCAGTCGAAGAGCACCGCGCGCAGCGGGTTCGGGTTCATGCGGCAGCGATCGTACCCCGATCGCGGCACTAGAATGCCGCCGGTGCCCGCTCTCGCCGCCCTCGCGCTCCTGCTCCTGCTGCCCGGCCTGCTGGTCGTGCGCGCGCCGTGGACGGCCGTGCCGGCGCTCTCGCTGGCCTTCTGGGCCGTCGCCGGCTGGTGGCCGCCGCTCGCCTGGGGCTCCCGCGTGCGGGGGTTGTCGAGCCTGCTGCTCGTCTGCGCCGGCCTCGCGCTGCTGCGGCTGCTGCCCAAGCACGAGGTGGAACCGCCGGCCGGCTTCGAGGCGCCGCCCGCCCCGGCACCGCCCGTCCGACCCGGCCTGCCGCCGCCGCCGCTCGCCGCCACGGCCTCGCTTCTCGTGCTCGCGGTGGCCGTCGCGCTCGTCCTGGCGTCGTCGTGGGCGGCGCACGCGCCCGGCCCGTCGCTCGCCTTCGCGACGACCGGCGCGCGCCTCGTCGTCTGGCGCGACGGCATCCCGCGGTCGGCCGAGCCGCTGCTGCCCCTCGCGCCCTTCGGGGCCCACGCGCCGGCGCTCGCCACGCTGGCCGCCGATGTCTCTCTCGTGTCCGGGACCGACCCCGCCCGCTGCGCCCTGCTGCTCCTGCTCGGCGCCGTCGGCCTCGCGCTCCTCGGCCTGTTCGCTCTGTACGCCACGCGGGTCTCGCCGCGCGTCGCCGCGCTGGCAGCCGTCCTCGCCCTGGCCCTGGCGCGCTGGCCGCAGTGGCTCGAGACCTGGGGCGCGGGCGAGGCGCTCGTGGCCCTCGCCTTCGTGCTGCCCGCCGCCGCACTCCTCACCGGGCACGCGTCGCGCTCCTCGGCCGCCGCCGCGGCCCTGCTCCTGGCGGCCGGTCTGCTCGCGCAGCCCCTGCTGAGCCTCGCGGTGGCGGGAGCCTGCGCGGCAGCGACCGGCCGTTCCGCCGCAGGGCGCTCGAGCCTCGCCCGGCCCGCTGCGGTGCTCGCCCTGGCCCTGCTGCTCGCGGCGCCCGGCCTGTGGCCCCTGGCCCAGGCCCTCTCGGCCCGCGAGCTGGCGGCGATCCTGGCGTCGCCACGCGCCGCGGGACTGCTCGGCTTCGCGTCGGCCCTGGCGTTCGTGGCCTGCGCTCCCGTCGTGGGGGTACGCCTGGCTGGCGCCGACCGCGCTCGCGACCGGGCGGCGGCGCTGCTGCTCGCGCTGGCCTGCGCCGCGCTGCTCCTCCACCGGGTGGGGTGGTGGGTGAGCGACGGCCAGCTGCCGGCCTCGACCCGAATCGCCCTGGAGGCTGCCGCCCGGCGGACCAGAGCCGTGGAGGCCGTCTGCGCGCCGGAGGGCGTCCGGGACTGGGCGCCCGCGCTCGCGGGGCGGGCGGCGGGTGAGCCAGGGCCCTGGATTCCGCCCGTCTATGTCGAGGAGTGGGCCGCTCGCCCGATCCGACCCTGCCGCGTGCAGGCCCTGGTCACATTGTTTGACGCGGGAGCGGGAAACCCTCGGGCGCTCCCAGCGTATTAATGCTTCAGGCGGGGTGGCGTGACGCTGCCGACGAGATGACGGCGCGCGCGGGCTGATCGAGTGCCCCCAGAGAGGCCCGAGAGCGCGGTCCGTCGTGTCGGGCGTCGCTCCTCCCCGCCCTTTTCTTGCCCGCTCGTCTATCATGGGTTCTTCCAAACGAGGGGGAACTCCACCGCATGTGGAAGGTCTGGCTCAGGCGCATCGCCGTCGTCGTTCTGCTCGGCCTGCTGTTCTTCGTGTTCCCCTGGTTCCTGGCGGGCATGGCCACCACCCGCCGCTTCCAGTTCCCCGACCAGGAGAACGCGGGCCAGACGCCTGCCTCGTTCCAGCTTGCCGCCGAGGACGTGGCCTTCCGCTCGGACGACGGGATCGAGCTGCGCGGCTGGTGGGTGCCCGCGCCCGCCGCGAAGGGCTCGGTCGTGATGGTCCACGGCCTCAACCGCTCGCGGATCGAGATGGCGCGCCGGCTGCCGTTCGTGCACGGGGCCGGCTGGAACGCGCTGCTGTTCGACCAGCGCCACCACGGCGAGAGCGGCGGCACGAGCACGACGTTCGGGGCCAGGGAAAAGGAAGACGTCGAGGCCGCCGTGCGGCTCGCGCGCGGGCGCTCCCCGGGGCCGGTGGTGCTGTGGGGCGTCTCGCTCGGCGCCGCGTCGTCGATGCTGGCGGCGGCGGAGGACCCGCAGGTGGCGGGTGTCATCTGCGACAGCAGCTACCGTTCGCTCGACGACACCGTGCGCCACCACCTGCGCCTGTTCCGCAGCTGGCGCTGGTGGCTGAACCTCGTGCCCGTGTGGCCCGTGGCCGACGAGGCCATCTACTGGATGGGCCGCCGCGGCGGGTTCGACCCGGCCAGCGTGGACGTGAAAGCGGCCGCGGCGCGGCTTGGCGGACGCCCCGCGCTGTTCGTCGCGAACTCGGAGGACCGCCGGATGCCGAAGGAGATCGCCTTCGACCTTCAGGCCGCCGCGGGCGCCGGGGCGGAGGTGCTGATCGTGCCCGGCAAGAGCCACGGTGGCGCGTGGCGCGACGGGACCGCGGCCTATCAGGCCGCGGCGGGGGCTTTGCTGCAGAGGGTCGAGGCCGGCGCGTCGCGCGCTGCGGCGGGCCAGGCCGGCCTTGGAGAGCGAGGGACACAGTGAGCGACAACGAGAAGCCGCAGCACCAGCCGTTCCCGGAGGAAGACGACGGGGCGGCGCGTCCCCAGCCGGCCTCCTACACGATGGTCGAGCCCCGCTTCCGCGAGATCTACTTCCAGTTCTACAAGGAGACCTACCGCCCGTCGGCGATCGACCGCAAGACGAAGGAACTGATCGCGATCGCGGCGAGCCTCGCGGCCAAGTGCCAGGGCTGCCTCGAGGGCCACGTCAAGAAGGCCCTCAAGTTCGGCGCCACGCGCGAGGAGGTCTCCGAGGCGATCGCGATCGCGATCGGCGTCAACGCCGCCGCGATCGTCGACCTCACGGACATCGCCGCCGACGACATGAACCTGCGGCTGTTCCCCGAGCGCTAGCCCGGGGCCGTCCGCGCGGCGTCAGGCCTTGCTGCCGAGGTACTCCATGATCGACAGCGTCAGGATGTCGGCGAGCGTCTCGAAGTAGGCCTCGCCGTCCTCGGCGCTGGCGGCCGTCGGGTCGCCGAAGTAGGCGTCCTCGCCGCCGGCCTCCGCGAACGTCGCGGAGCCCTTCTTGAGCGCGCCCGCAATCCCGTCCATCGGCGGCAGGCTGATGCGTTCCTTCTCGCGCACCATGTCGCGCGCGCAGGCCATCATCAGCGAGGTCTCGAAGCTGCCCGCATGGTCGCCGGCCGCGAAGGCGGCGCCGAGCCGGTCCGACCAGCGCTTCTTCGCGAACTCGGTGAAGCAGGCGCCTCCGCCGGCCTTCTTCGCCTCCTCGGCGCCCCGCTTGAGGGCCTCGAGGTTGGCGGCTTCCTGGTTCACGTTGATCAGGGCGACCGCGCGGAACTTCTTCCCCAGGGCGAGGCACACGTCGCGCACCAGCGCTGCCGCCGTGTCGGGCGGCAGGCTGAGGGTCCCGGGGAAGTCGGCCCCGAGTTGCGACACGGAGAACGTGATCGGCGGAGCGACGAGGGCGTGCAGCCCCCGCTTCTTCAGCTTCGCGACCGTTCGCCGCGCCATCTCCACCGCGATCACCGTGTCGGTCGCGACGGGCAGGTGCGGCCCGTGCGCTTCCGTGTTGCCGACGGGCAACAGGGCGACGGGACGGTCCTTGAGCGCTTGCTCCACCTCGGTCCAGCTCATGTCGGACATCAAGACGTTCTCGGCCATGGTCCTTGGAAGGAAGTCCTTCTCTCCTTTCGCGTGCTTAAGGCACCGTGCTCGGGTCGCGCTTCGTCATCCGCAGGCTGGATGGGTTCGGGCGTCGGCGACCGGTCGTGCCTCCGATGGGATGTTTATACTCGATCGCCGCCGGCCTTGCCACCTCCCCGGCCGATTTCGGCGATCCGCCGGTAGGCCCCGCCGTGGTAGAGCAGCGGCCGACCGGGGTGCGCCGAGAGCGCGATCACCTCGCCGACCCACAGCGCGTGGTCGCCCTCGTCGTGGAACGAGCGCACCTTGCACTGCACGTGCGCGAGGGCGCCCGGCACCAGCGGCAGGCGCTGGCGGCCCTCGCTGAAGGCGAAGCCCTCGAACTTCGAGCGCCCGGGGGCGGCGAAGCGCCGCGACACCTCTTCCTGGTCCTCGGCCAGCACGCTGACCGCGAAGTGGCCGCTCTCGCGCATGCCCGGGTTGGCGTCGGAGCGGTGGTCGATGCAGACGAGCACCAGCGGCGGGTGCAGGCTCACCGAGCAGAAGGAGCTGACCGTGAGCCCGAGCGGTTCGCCGGCGGCGTTGCGTGTGGTGACCACGGTGACGCCCGAGGCGAACTGGGAGAGCGCGCGGCGGAACGAGGCGGCGTCGACGCTCATCCGCTAGCGTCCCCGCGCCTGCTGCAGCTCGACCTGGCCGGCGAGCAGGGCCAGGCGCAGGGCGATGCGCAGCGCGACGAACGCCTGGAACAGCACGAGCGCCACGAGCTGGCTGCGCCAGCCGTTCACCTCCAGCCCCGGGTCGGCGAGCCCGAACAGGGCCAGCAGGCCGAGGCCGGCCAGGCCGACGACGAGGTACTGGCCGAGCGCCGCCGCCAGGTTGCGCCCGCAGAAGCCGAGGCTCGACAGCAGCGCAAGGGCCGCGCTCAGCCGCTCCTCGCACACGACCAGCACCTTCGCGTAGGACGAGGCCATGTGCACGAGCAGCAGCGCCAGCAGCAGCAGGGCGTTGCGGCCGAGCACCAGCGCGAGGGCGGTCCGCTCGGAGACGGCCTCGCGCGCGAGGTCGTCCGTCCAGCGCGCGAGCGGCGCGAAGGCGGCGAAGACGCAGCCGGCCGCCACGAGCGACAGCAGGCCGACGCGCACGAGCCGCCCGAAGTAGAAGCCGGAGCCGTGGACGATCCCGCGCAGCGTCCAGCCGCCGGCGGGGGCGCGGAAGACGCCCACCAGCCCCCCGGTCAGGAACAGCTGCAGCAGCCCGTAGACGAGGCCCAGGCCGAGGATCGTCGCGTCCGGGCCGGGCC
The DNA here is from genome assembly GCA_044229815.1 of Vicinamibacteria bacterium. Lineage (GTDB taxonomy): Bacteria > Acidobacteriota > Vicinamibacteria > Fen-336 > Fen-336 > DATBSL01. The sequence goes on from JBGASI010000296.1 coordinate 9,403, forward strand.
GGCCCGCCGCGAACAGGCCGGCCGGGACCTGTCCGTGCAGGAGCAGGTCGAGGTTCCTCCAGGCGAAGCCATCGCCGAGCAGGTCGGGCGCGAAGCTCGTCCCGGGGCCCGCCGCCCGCGCGTCGAAGCGGGCCCACCAGTCGTAGTCGAACCCGTACATCATGGCGCTCGAGGCGCCGGTGTGCGCGAGCTCGCGCTCGAGCACCAGCGAGAGGGGCAGCGCCAGCACCAGGGCGAGGCCGAGGTTGCCGGCCAGCACCAGCGCCACCAGGCCGGGGTTGCGCCAGAGCGAGCGGAAGCCGTCCAGGAGGGCGCGCATCGTGTGCCTCAGCCCGCCAGGGTCTGCAGCTCCAGGAACGACTGGAGCCACAGCAGGAAGCGCGCCGCCCACTTGGTGGCCGCGCGGCGCGCGGGGCCGTCGTCCTCGAGCCACTCGTTGTTGACCGGGTCGACGTCGATCGCGATCTTGCGCTGCGGGTCGACGACGGCCCGCACCACCTTCGCCCCGGAGTACTCGAAGCGCCGCCAGCGCTCCTTCCCGTCCCAGGTCTCGCCGCGGGTCGTGCCGTCGGCCAGCTCGACGCGCAGCTCGACCGGCATCCGCACCTCGCCCTTGCGCACGACGGTGACGCGCGAGCGGGTGAGCGGGCCGTCGTCCGGCTTCGGCCGGGAGCGGTAGTCGAGCCCCCCGCCCTTGCCCTCGAACCAGCCCACCGGGAGCCGCTGGGGCTCGTTGTCGACCTCCACGGCGTAGTCGCACAGGCTGCTCGACTGGAAGGTCTCGTCGAAGAACCAGCCCCAGTCGCGGCCGCTCACCTCGTTGACCGTGGCGACGAAGTCGGCCGTCGTCGGGTGCGCGAAGCGGAAGCGGCGCGCGTAGGTGCGCAGCACCCGGAGCATCGTCTCCTCTCCGAGCAGGCCCTCGAGCGTCTGCAGCACGAGCGCCGGCTTGCCGTACGAGTTGAGCCCGTAGGACCCCGCGTCGCGGTAGGTCCACGCCTTCTTCGCCATCACGTCCGCCTCGCCGCCCCGCGCCAGGTCGGGCACGGTGTCGCTGCCGCGCGGGATGCGCACGCCCGGGGCGACCCACGGCCAGTCCGGCCCGCGGCCCTCGCCGCCGAGGAAGCCCCGCCCCCAGCCCGAGGGGCCCAGGGCCTGGCCGAGCGCCCTCTCGGTCATGTAGGTGTTGAAGCCCTCGTCGAGCCAGGCCTCCTCGAACTCGTTGTTCGCGACCAGCCCGTACCAGAACTGGTGGCCCGCCTCGTGCACCGTGACGCCCTCCGGGCTGCGCAGCAGCGGCGGCGCGAGGATGCGCGCCCCGCCCGTGAACAGGGTCGGGTACTCCATGCCGCCGGAGGCCGAGCCCCAGGCCGGGTCGACCACCGTGATCTGTGCGTACGGGTAGGGCGCCGACCAGGTGCCGTAGTCGCGCAGCGCGATCTTCGTGGCCTCGAGGTAGCGCTCGCCGAGGTGGGCGTGCTCCGGCTGGAGCAAGAGGCGGATCGTGACCGGCGGGTAGCCCGGCTCGTCGAAGCGGGCCGTGCGCTCGAGGAAGCGGCGGCTGGCCGTCCAGGCGAAGTCGTGCACGTCCTCCTGTACGAAGCGGAAGCTCTCGCTGCCGTCGGCGTTGTCCGTCCTGCCGGCCAGACGGCCGGTCGCGCCGACCACGAAGCCGCGCGGCAGCGTCAGCCGCACGTCGTAGACGCCGAAGTCCGCGAAGAACTCGGTCCACGGGTAGAACGGGTGCGCGTTCCAGGCCCCGTTGGCGAACACGGCGATCTTCGGGAACCACTGCACGACGAAGTGGTAGTCGTGCACCCAGCCGGCCCGGCCGATGCTGCCGTGGGGCAGCAGCGCGTCCCACTCGACGCGGAAGCGCACGCTCGCCCCGGGCTCGACCGGTCGCGCCGTGCGGACCTCGATCACGGTGCGGTCGTCGGGGTTGCCGCCCTCGTCGAGGTAGCGCAGCGTCGGCGTCAGGTCCTCCTCCGGCGCCGGCGTGGCCCCGGCCGGCGCCGCCGCGTCGGACAGCCGCACCAGCTTCCTCACCTGGGTCCAGCCGAACGTACGCTCCTCGCGCTTCGTGTCGTCCGGGGCCCGGCGGCCCTCGCCGAGCGCGGTGGCCGAGAGGTTGTTGCGGAAGGCGTTCCAGTAGAGGTGGAACGGGAAGCTGGCGAGCGCCCGGTCGCTCGTGTTGCGCCACTCGAGCACGAGGCTGCCGGCCAGCGTGTGTCGCGCGGGATCGAGGCGCGCGTCGATCGTGTAGCTCGCGTTGCGGGGCGAGGCCTGCGGCAGCGGCGGCAGGCCCGGCGCAGCGGGCCCGGCCACCGGCGGCAGCGGCGGCGGCAGGTGCGTGTACGCCTCGGGCCGGGCGCACGCGACGAGCCCCGCGCCGAGCAGGGCGAGCCACACGCCGAGGATCGTCTGTCGCATGCGGGGGCCTCAGGGTCCGCGCCAGCGGCCGCGGAGAGCGCGATTCTACATGGAACGAGCGGGCACGCTCCTACTCCGCGGGCTTCATCAGCTGGACCGGACCGACGAGGCCGGACGGGATCGGCGGGAACCACCAGGCCCAGCGCCGCGCGCCGGCCCGCTGTTCCTGTCGGCGCATGAAGTTGCCGAGCGGCGGCGTGACCTCCACCTCGAGCGTGTTGGCGCCGCTGCGCAGGGCGCCCTTCGCGTCGTAGAGGTGGCGGCCCCACCAGCGCGTGCCGAGGTCCCTGCCGTTGAGGCGCGCGCTGGAGATCCCGTTCACCTGGCCCAGGCTGAGGATCGTCGCCGCCGTGTCCGTCCACTCGAACTCCACGCGGTAGG
>JBGASI010000297.1:0-6127 GCA_044229815.1 Vicinamibacteria bacterium
CCGGCGCGGCCAGCGCCGACGAGGGCGTGCGCCTCGTCAGCGAAGAGGACCAGCTCCGGGCGGGCGCGCGCCTCCGCGAGGATCTCGCTCAGCCGCCGCTCCAGCTCGCCCCGGTACTCCGTGCCGGCGAGCAGCGCGCCGAGGTTCAGCTCGACGATCCGCAGGCCGCCCAGCACCGCCGGGTCCTTGCCGGCCGCCACGCGCGCCGCCAGCGCCTCCACGAGCGCGGTCTTGCCCACACCGGGTTCGCCCACCAGCAGCGGGTTCGGCTTGCTCGCTCGCGCCAGAGTCTGCAGCAGGGCGAGCAGCTCCGCCCTGCGCCCGATCACGGGCGCCAGCTCGCCGCGCCGGGCCAGCGCCGTCAGGTCGCGACCGTAGCGGTCGAGCGTCGGGGTGCCGGGATCCTGTGCCGCCGGCCGCTCGGCGGCCGCCCTGCCCGGCGCCACGGCGAGCGGCGGCGTGTCCTGCCCGTCGCCTTCGTCGCGCGGCGCGAGCGCCACGCCCGCGTAGGCGCGGGCCCTCGCGGCGAGGCGCGGGCCCGCGAGGCCGAGCGCGTCCAGGCAGCCGGCGAGTGCGGGCTCCTCGGCCAGCTCGGCCAGCAGGTGGAGGGTCGTCGCGGGGCCGGGCGCCGCCAGGGCCTCGGCCCGCGCGAACACCGCGCGGGTTGCGTCGCTGCGGCTGATCGACCCGCGCGCCGCGCCGGGTCCGCGGCCCACGGCCTCGCGCAGGGCGCGCCGCAGGGGGGCCGGCTCGCTGCCGAGTCCCGCGAGCAGCTCGGCGAGCGTCGCCCGCTCGCGCCGGAGCGACTCGAGGTCGGCGGCCGACAGCCCGGCCGACTCCGCGAGCGCGCCGCGCACCTTCTCCAGGCTCAGCATGCCGATCGCCAGGTGCGCCGGCTCGATCCGGGCGTGTCCCGCCGCGCCGGCCTCGGCGGCCGCGATCTGCCAGGCGAGCGTCGTGGCCGGCGTGTGGCGGCTCACGGCGACTCCAGGGCCGCGAGCCGCGCGCGCGCGTCCGCGATCTGGGAGCCGAGCTGCGGCGGAGCGAGGGCCAGGAACTGGCGAAAGCCCCGGGCCGCCTCCGCGGACCGGCCGACCTTCAGGTCGACGTGGGCTCGGTTGAAGCGCGCGAGGGCGTGGCGGGGCTCGAGCGCCAGCACGGCCTCGAACGCGGCCTCGGCCTCCTCGAGCCGGCCGAGGTAGTAAAGCGCGAGGCCGCGCCCGTTCAGCAGCGGCAGGCTCTTCGGCGCGACGGCCAGGCCCCCGTCCCAGGAAGCGAGCGCCTCCGGGTACCGCCGCAGCGCCTCGTAGCCGGCCGCGCGCCGCTGCCACACCTCGACCAGGCGCGGGTTGAGGGCGAGCGCCCGGTCGGCGTGGGCGATGGATTCGGCGTGCCGCCCCAGGCGGGACAGCGCCTCCGCCTTGCCGGCCCAGGCCCCCGCGTTCGCGGGGTCGGCCGCCAGCGCCTGGTCGAAGAAAGCGAGCGCGCGTTCGGCCTGTCCCTGGTTGAGGTTCAGCTGCGCGCGGCGGATGGCGTCCGCGAACGGCACGCGCTCTTTCACTTCGGGCACGGGCGCCGGCGGGATCACCACGGGTGTCGCGGCCTCCACCGGCTCTGCCCCCGCCACGGGTCGCACCGCAGGCAGCTCGACGACGGGCACCGCCGGCGCGCGCAGCGGCTCGCCGCGCCGGGCCCTGGCCTGTGCCTCGAGCAGGGGGATGCGGGACCGCGCCTGCTCGACCTGCAGTCTCATGTCGGGAGTTGCCCGCTCGAGGAAGCGCGCATAGCTGCGCGCGGCCTCCCCGTGCAGGCCCAGCTCCTCTTCGACGAGCGCCATGTTTTGCCAGGGGGCCGGGTGCTGGGGCGCGAGCTCGGTGGCGCGGGCGAGGGAGTCTCTCGCTTCCTCGAGGCGGTGCAGCACACCGAGGGCCTTGCCGCGGTCGCTCCAGGCGGCCGGGGCGAGCGGGTCGGCGCGGATCGCGTCCTCGAAGGCCGCCACGGCTTGCTCGAAGCGGCGCAGCTGCACGAGCGCGAGGCCGCGCTCGTGGTGCAGCGACGCCGCGTCACCCGCCGCGCGCACGCCCTCGCTGGCGCAGGCGAGGGCCTCGTCGAACCGCCCGAGCTCGCGCAGCGCGCTGGCCTTCCACTCCCAGCAGGCGGGGCGCTGCGGCGCCGCGCGCACGGCCGCGTCGAACGCCGCGATCGCCTGGGCGCCCTGGCCCCGCACCATGGCCCGGTAGCCGGCGGCGAGCAGGCCGTGGTGCGTGCGGGCCGCGGGCCGCACGCCCTCGCGCTGCAGCGCGGCCACCGACCGGCGCGCCTGGGCGAGTGGCGGGCTGCCGGCGTCGTCGGCGGCCAGCTCGATCGTCTCGAGGAAGGCGCGCAGGGCCTCGGGCTTGCGGCCGCAGCGGGACAGGATCGCCGCGCGGTTGCACCAGCTCGGCACGAAGACGGGCGCGATCTCCACGAGTTGCTCGTGCACGCGCACGGCGTCTTCGCCTCGACCCAGGCCGAACAGCGCGTTGGCCTTGTTGTTGAGGCCGGTCGCGTTCGTCGGGTCGAGCGCGAGCGCGGCTTCCGCCGCCGCCAGGGACTCCGCGAAGCGACGCTGTTCGAAGTGGTCGCCCGCCCGGTCGTTCCACTCGGCGACCGTTCCGGTCGGTCGCGCCGGCAGGGGCGGCCGCGGCAGCGCGGGTGTCGTCGTCGCCGCGCTGGGAGCGGGCGGCGCGGCGGGCGGCGCGGCGGGCGGCGCGGCGGGCGGGGGCGGCGGGGCCGCTGCGGGCACTGGCGCGGCCGGCGCGGACGCGCCCTGCACCGTTGTCTCCGCCTGCGTGGTCGTCGGTTCGGGCCCCGGGGCGACTCGCGCTTCCGCCGGGGCCGGCTCGCCTGTCGCCGCAACCCTGGTCCGCGGCGCGTTCATGCCGGTGTCCTGCACGCGCTCGGCGCCCGGCCTCGTCACGACCTGCGGCACCTGACCGGCGCGCAGCTCGTCCGCGAGCCGCTCGGCCGCGGCGCGCAGCGGGTCTTTCACCGGCGCCAGGCGCAGGTACTCGGAGAAGAAGGCGAGCGCCTCCTCCGCGCGCCGCAGTTGCAGGGCCGCGAGGGCCCGGTTGTACCAGCCGGTCGGGAAGAGCGGCGCGAGCCGCGTCGCCTCGGCGAAGCAGCCAAGGGCCGCCTCGGTGCTGCCGAGCCCGAGGAGAGCGTTTCCCTTGTTGTACCAGTTGCGTGGCTCCGCGGGCGCCAGGCGGATGGCCTCGTCGAGGCTCGCCACGGCCTCCGCGAAGCGTCCGAGCTCGGAGAACAGCACGCCCCGGGCACCCCAGGGCGCCTCGGCACGTGGGTCGAGCGCGAGCGCCCGGTCGAAGCAGGCCACGCCCCGCAGGTCGCGGCGTGTCGAGAGCAGGCTGCCCAGGTTGAACCAGGCGATCGGGTCGCGCGGGTCCAGCTCGGTCGCGCGCTCCAGGCAGCCGAGCTCCTCCGCCTCGCGGCCCAGCCGACCCAGCACGACGCCTTTCGACACCCAGGCCTCCGCGCTGCGCGGGTCGAGCGCGAGGCTGCGGTCGAACGCCGCCACCGCCTCGTCGAGCTGCTCCAGCTCCACGAGCACGAGACCCTTGTTGAGCCACGGACCGGCCGCGAAGCCGTCCAGAGCGATCGCCCGCTCGGCGGCCGCCAGCGCCTCCGCGTGCCGACCCAGCCGCCGCAGCGCGCTCGCGCGATTCGAATGGACCTTCGGCTCGCCGGGCGCCAGGGCCAGGGCCTGGTCGTAGGCGGCCAGCGCTTCCTCGTGGCGACCCAGGCTGGTCAGCGTCAGGCCCCGGTTGGAGACGTCCGCCGCCGTTTCCTCGACCGCCGGGGGCGGCTCCGGTTCGCGGCCCGTCCGCTGCCGGAACACGGCCTCGAGCTCAGCCCGCAGCGCCGCGAAGCCCGCGGGCCGATCCTCCGGTCGTTTCGCCAGGGCCCGCGCCACGATCGGGCCGAGCGGCCCCTCGAGCGCGGGCGGGGGCGACGCGCGGTGGAGCTGACGCAGGGCGTGGAAGTACCAGGCGCCCGGCGCCACGCCCGGGGGCGGCGCCGCCGGCACGAGCGGCAACCGCCCCTGCGCGGCCATCTGGAACAGCATCACGCCGAAGCTGTAGACGTCGCTGCGCTCGTCGCAGCCGGCCGCCCCCTCGAACTGCTCCGGCGACATGTGCGTCGGCGTCCCGAAAACCGTGCCGAGCGCGGTCTGTCCCGGGTCGGCGGCCCCAGCGCCGGAGCCGCCCCCGGGCGCGTCCGGCAGCAGCGCCAGCCCGGCGATCCCGAAGTCCGAGATACGCACGCGCTCGTCCTCGCCGATCAGGACGTTGGCCGGCTTGATGTCGCGATGGCAGCGGATGCCCCGGCCGTACGCGTACTCCATGCCGTGGCAGAACTGGATGGCCCACGCCAACGCCTGCGCGAGATCGGGCGGCCGTGTGCGCAGGTAGCCCTCGAGGTCGTTCGGACGGCCGGGCCGGCCGCGGACGTACTCCATCGCCAGGTAGGGGCGCCCGTTGATCTCGTCGAGCCAGCGCGCCCGGACGAGGTACGGGTGCTGCCCGAGCTCGATCCAGATGCGCGCCTCCTTGAGGAACAGCGCCCGCGCGGCCTCGTCGCGCAGCAGCTCGGAGCGGACGGTCTTCAGCGCCAGCGTCTCGCCCGTCCCCTGCGAGACGACGAGGTAGACGACGCCGAAGCCGCCCTCGCCCAGGACCTGGAGGACCTGCAGGCCGTCGCCGATGAAGTCCCCGCGCACGAACGCCGGCAGCGAGGCGACCGCCTGGCGTGCGCTGGTTGGCGCGGGCCCGGCGACCGGCGCGGGGCTGGCCGGCGCGGGGCTGGCCGGCGCGGGGGCCGCGGCGACCGACGGCTGGAGCGCCGGACGCAACTCGGACTGCACCGGTGCCAGCGCGGTCCCGCAGAAGGGACACGCCGGCGCGCGGTCGGAGACCCGTTTGCCGCAGGACGCGCAGGCCACGAACATGCGCCCTCCCAGGCCCGGCGCATCCTCTCACGAAACTACCGCCCTGGCGCCGCCTCGACCGGCCGCTCACGGCGGGCGGCGCGGGTGTCGTTGTTCGAGACGAACACCCGGCCGCCGACCCCGGCCAGCTCGACGAAGCTGTCGGTTCCGCTCGTGGCGCGCGAGTCGGCCACCACGGCGTCGGTGCCGTCGCGCAGCCGGATCGCCGTCCCGCTGGCCTGGGCCTGCCGCCCGCGGAAGCGCTCGATCACCAGCTCGCGGAAGCGCTCCACCTCCAGCGCGTGCGTGAAGAAGGCCGGGACGTCGTCCGACCACTCCACCGACAAGCCGCGCACGCTCAGGCGATCCACGTGGCGCGCCAGCAGCGCGGGCAGGTCGCGCCCGAACAGCGCGTGCTGCGGGTCGCGCGTCAGCCGCAGGTCGATGTTGCCGCCGTAGCTGTCGGACTGCGGGCCGCGCCGGATCCGCAGCCTCACGTCCTCGAGCGAGACGTCCTCGAGCGGGCTGTCGGGCGAGCCCCAGAGCAGGATGCCGTGCTCGCCCTCGATCCGGATCCGGGCGAACGTCACGTCGCGGATGCGGCCAGGCTTCGAAACGCCCGGGGCCCACAGCAGCGCCGAGACGTGGATCGGCTCGGCCTTGCCCCACCAGTGGCCGGTCAAGAGGCGCGTGCGCAGCGTGATGTCGGAGAAGAGGACGTTCTCCACCGAGCCCGCGCCGCGCACGAACACGCCGAGCCCGCGATTCGCGTCGTGGACCACGATGTTCGAGAAGATGCAGTCGCGGATCGCGCGCTCGTGGTCGTAGCCGACGCGGATCGCCACCGAGCGCGTCGACAGCGTGCAGTTGGTCACCACCACCCGCTGCGAGCCGAAGAGCGCGATGCAGTCGTCGCCGGTGTCGATGTCGCAGCCGAGGATCCGCACGTCGTCGCACAGCACGAGGTCGATCCCGTCGTCGTTCGGGATCCGCTTGCCGGAGGCGTCGGAGTGGATCCGGACCGCCTCGATCGTGACGTTCTCGCACTGCCGGAAGTGCGTCGTCCAGGTCGGCGAGTTCTGGATCGTGACGCCGTGGACGAGCACGTCGCGGCAGCCGAAGAAGCGCACTAGGTTGCCGGGT
>JBGASI010000298.1:0-6127 GCA_044229815.1 Vicinamibacteria bacterium
CGTCGAGCCGGGCCGCCGCGTTCCACTCCGGCAGCGCGTAGGTCTCGGCCACCTCGACCGTCGGCGCCGTCGGCGGGGCGTACGGCATCTCGGTCAGTCCCCGCGTCGCCGCGTCCACGACCAGCGCCCGGGCGTACGGGGGCGGTCGGCGGCCGCGCACCCGGCCGCCCTGTTCTGAGGCCGTGGCGTCGACGAACTGCAGCGTCCTGCCCGCCTGCAGCGCCACGATCACGTGGTCGAAGGCGAACAGCGCCGGCAGGCGGTCGTCGAGCCCCTGCCGCGCCGTGGTGGAGACGAGCGCCGGCCAGGCCTTGACGCCGAGCCGCCGCAGCAGCGCCACGAGCAGCGCCGCCTTGTCCTTGCAGTCGCCGAAGCGCCGCTCGAGCGTCTGCGCGGGAGGGTGCGGCTGGTGCGAGTGGGGTCCGAGCTCGAGGCCGAGGTAGCGCACCTCGTCCTGGACGAAGCGCACCGCGCGGTCGATCCGCGCGTCCTCGGGCGCCCGCTCGAGGCGCCAGCCGCGGACGAGGGCGTCGAGCGAGGGCGCCGCGTCCTCGAGCGAAGCGAACAGCTCGCGGTTGCGCTGGACCACCTCGGCCCAGCCGGCGAAGTCCGACAGCTCCACGCGGGCCGAGCCCACGAACCAGCTCGGCGTGCGGTCCTCGGAGCGCACGGCCCGCGTGTGGCGTGAGTTCCACTCGTAGACGGTGTCGCCGGCGGCCCGGGTGAGGGTCGGCCGCGGCGCCGCGCCGCGGGGACTGGTGCGCAGGGGCGTCGCGCGTTGCCAGACGACCCGCCTGCGGACGCGGTCGATCGGCTGCGAGAACTCGAAGCCGAGCACGGCCTCGAAGTGGCCCGCGAGCACGGGGTTGCGGCCCTCGAGCGTGAAGGCGTAGTCGACCGTGTCGCCCACGCGCAGGCCCTTGACGAAGATCGTGGCCGTCCGCCCGCCGTTGTAGAGGCGCGCCTCGAGGTCCTGCTCGGCGTCCGTCACGCGTACCTCGGCGGGGGAGAAGCTCCACACCGTGCGGCCGGCGCGCACGACGCGCGCGTGGTGGATCACGAGACGCTCGAACGTCGGGTCGAAGTCGAGCTCGATCTCGGAGGCGTCCTGCAGGCCGGCGGTCGTCTCCACGCGCCAGACCGTGCGGAAGAAGTCCTCCTGGTCCTGCGCGCCGGCGCGGACCTGGCGGTCGAAGAAGACGTAGTGCGTGCCCGTCGACTCCTCGGTGGCCGGCGCCTCGACGGCGGGCAGCTCGTAGGGGAGGACCCAGGCGCCCGGCGGCCGGACGCTGAACGGCCTGGCTCCGGCACCGGCGGGCGCCGATGCCGCCAGGAGCGCCACGACGAGCAGCCAGTCCTTACGGATCGACATCACGTCCTTCTGCCTCCCGGGTCAGGGTAGAGCAATACCGATGCCCGCGTTTGTGGCCGGAATCGTGACAGGATCCGGCCCGCTGCGGGCGCCGTGGCGCCCGAAACAACCGAATAACAAGGGCCCCGGGGCGCCTGGTGCTCTAATCTCCCGCAGCGGTGGCGTGGCGGCCCGCGGCTCCCGTAGGGCCTCCAAGCGAGGAGGAGGGCCATGAAGCAGTGCCCGGCGTGCCGGAGAAACGTGCTCGAGAGCGTGACCTCCTGCCCCTTCTGCAAGAGGCCGATCGGCCCGGGCGCTATGCCCGGGCAGTCCGGCCCCGCGGCACGGCCCGTCCGGCCCGGCGACCTCCCGAGCCTGGCGGGGGTGCCGGAGGACGAGCCGCACACGCTGAACTGGTTCGTGCTCCTGCGGCGCTGCCTCCAGGCCTCGGGCCGCTTCTCGCGCTCGCAGTTCGCCGTCGTCTACGTCGGCACGCTGGCGGCGTTCTGGCTGCTCGTCCTGGCCGTCGTCTTCGGCGCGCAGGCCGTCGGCGCCAGCGAGGACGCGGCGAGCACGATCGCCGGCCTGCTGCTGCTGGCCATGGTCCCGGTGCTCCTGGTGGCGACCCTCGGCGGCAGCATCCGGCGCTGGCACGACCTCGACCACTCGGGCTGGATGGTGCTGCTGCAGATCGTCCCCTGCGTGGGCCTCATCGCCGTCCTCTACCTCCTCTTCGCGCCGGGCACGGCGGTCGGCCGCGCGCCCGCCGGCAACACGCCGGTCATCGCGATCGTCGCGGCCGTCCTCGTCTGCGGCGTGTTCGGGATCGGCATGATCGCCGCGATAGCGATCCCCTCGCTGCTGCGCGCGCGTGTGTCCGCGAACGAGTCGGCCGCGATCGGCGACATCCGAGCGGTCGTCTCCGCGCAGGAGGCGTACCGCTCGGCCAACGGGGGCTTCTACGAGGGCAACCTCGAGTGCCTCGCCGCGCCGGCCGTCGGCTGCCTGCCGGGTTACCCCGCCGGCGGCCCGACCTTCCTCGATCCCGCGCTCGCCGCGCGGCAGCCGAAGTCCGGCTACGAGCGGCGGTTCGAGCCGGGGCGGAGGGTGGAGGTCGATCCCGCCGTCTCCTCGCCGACGAGCGTCGACGCGTACGCCTACGTCGCCGTCCCTCTGCGGGCCGGCCAGACCGGTGTGCGGTCCTTCTGTGGCGACTCGAGCGGCGTCGTCTGCTTCAACGCCAGCGGCGGCGCCATTCGCGTCCTGGGCGGCGCCTGTCCGGGCGCGGCCGAGGGGTGCACGCCCATTAGTTAGCCCGACGAGGGCAGGGAGCAAGCCATGCGACTCGACTCGGCCCGCAGCCTCAAGACCCAGCTGCTCGAGGAGGTGGTGGCGCCGCTCACGACCTCCCGCCACGGTGTTGCCGCGCGCTCGCTCGACAGCGTGCCCGCGCACAGCGGTTCGCTGGCCCTCGGCGTCGCGCCGTGGGGCAAGGGCTTTCGCCTGGCCGTGCGGGTGCAGCGCGCCGCGCTGCGCCACGGCCCGGTCGTGGAGCGGCTGACGAAGGCCGCGAAGGGCGAGGTCGACATCCGCACGGTGGGCCGCATCGAGAGGCGCCCGGCGCTGGCCGCCGCGCCCTGGTACCAGGGGGACGCGCGCCCCCTGCTGATCGGCGCCTCCATCGGCCACTTCGCGATCACGGCCGGCACCACCGGCGCCTTCGTCAGCCGGGGCGGCGTCGCCTGCATCCTGTCGAACAACCACGTGCTGGCGAACGAGGACCGCGGCCAGGCGGGCGACTGGGTGCTGCAGCGCGCGCCGTACGACGGCGGCCGGCAGCCGGCCCAGCGCGTCGCCCGGCTCGCGCACTGGGCGCCCCTCAAGCGGCGCGGCGCGAACTTCGTCGACGCGGCCCTCGCGGCGCTCGAGGACGGCGTGCAGCTCGACGCCACGCTGCTGCGCGGGCTCGTCGGCGGCCGCGATCGCCGCCTGGCGGGCCTGGGCCCGGAGTCCGTGGACGAGGGGGCGATCGTCTACAAGGTGGGGCGCACCACGGGCCCGACACGCGGCCGCGTCACCGCGTTCGCCCTCGACAACGTCGTCGTCGGCTACGACCTCGGCAACCTGCGCTTCGACGACCAGATCGAGATCGAGGGCACGGGCAAGGAGGCCTTCAGCGACGGGGGCGACAGCGGCTCGCTGATCGTCGACTCGAAGCGGCGGGCGATCGCGCTGCTCTTCGCGGGCGGCGACAGTGGCGGCCGCAACGGCGCGGGGCTGACGTACGCCAACCCGATCCACCGCGTGCTGGACGCGCTCGGGGCGCAGCTGTTGTCATGATCGCCGGTCCGCGCCATGATGGGCTCGCCATGCCGATCTCGCTCGAGCAGGCCCAGGCGGCGAAGAAGGTCGTGCTGCGCCGCTACGAGGCGCTCGACAACGTGACGGGCGTCGGGATCACCCGCGTGCGCGGGCGCTACGCGGTCAAGCTCAACCTGAGCGAGCCGGCCGAACCGGGGGTCGAGTTCCCGCTCGAGATCGACGGCGTCCCGTTGAAGGTCGAGGTCACCGGCCCGATCAGCACGCGCTGAGGACGGCAGCCCTGAATCGGCTCAAACCCTGGTGAGCGGGGCGAGCCTCGTTGCCAGCGTCTCCTCGTCGGCGTCCTCGTCCCAGCCGTCGGCGCGGTGCAGCGTCCACTCCTCGGCGTGTTCCACCGAGCCGCCGGGCGCGAGTGTCGCGAGGGGCCCCAGCGTCTCGAGCTCGAGGAACGAGCCGTTCACGTAGACCTCGTTGTTGCAGCCGAAGTCCGGGTAGCGTGCCTCGGGGCGCAGGCCGAACCGCTTCAAGAAGAGGGCGCCGTGGCCGAGGTGCGCCGCCCAGCCCTGCCGGTTCAGGATGCCGGCCTTCTGTTCCGAGACGAGGTTCGCCCGGAAGCGCAGCTGGATGAAGCGCCCGCCCCAGACCCAGCGCGGGTCGTCCATTCGCGTGTAGTGCCACAGCGCGATCGGGCGCGAGGGCAGCAGGTCCAGGCTCGGGTCGAGCCAGGGCTCCTGGGGCAGGATGGCTCGGCCACCGGCAGCGAAGGCGGTGATCGCCCAGGGCGAGGTCTCGACTGGCCAGAGGTTGTGGTTGGTGAGCCGGTGCAGGACGCGGACGGCGTTGCGGTCCGGGTCCAGGGTGACGGCCATCTCCTTGGCGAGGCCGGTCGTCGCCTCGACCGCCTGCGTGAGCGTCAGGGTGCAGGTCTCCGCGTCCCAGCGGTGGGCGACGGCGGCGTTGTCGGGGGCGTAGCTCCTCGGCATCGCCTCGGGTGCGTGCCACAGGCGGTGGCCCCCGTAGAGGCGCCACTCGTCGCCCCCGGTCCGGCCCTCGTCCTCGGCGCGGACGTGGAGGAGGTTTGGCGCCCCGAGGAAGCCAGCGCGCAGGATCCGCGGACCGACGTCCGTGGTGAGGACGAGGTCGATCTCGCGGTTCGCGAGCCGGAGGCAGTGGGGCCAGCCCGCGAACGCCAGCCGCTCGAGCACGGCGCTAGAGCTCGAAGCCGTAGCGCTCGACGACCTGCGGGTTGAGCTCGATGCCGAGGCCCGGGGCGGTCGGGACCTCGACGAAGCCGCCCGACTGCGCGAACGGCCTCGTGAGCAGTTCCCGGCGGATCGCCGAGTCCGTCACCGAGAACTCGAGGAACGGTACGCCGGGCAGCGCGGCGATCAGGTGGATCGAGGCCGCGACCAGGATGCCGGTCTTGAAGGCGTGGGGCACGAGCTGCACGTTGTGGTCGGCGGCCAGCGCGGCGATCTTCTTCGCCTCGGTGAGGCCGCCGCAGCGGGAGACGTCGGGCTGCACGACGTCGACGCCGGCCTCCCGGATCAGCCGCGCGAAGGCGAGCCGGCCGCTTTCCTCCTCGCCGGTCGCGATGCGGGTGGTGGTCGCCTCCGTCAGGCGCCGGTAACCGACGAGGTCCTCCGCGGGAAGCGGCTCTTCCAGCCAGTAGATGTCGAGTTCCTCCATCGCCCGCGCGACGTACAGGGCCTGCTTCAGCCGGTAGCGCTTGCCGATGTCGATCAGCACCTCGACCCCGGGCCCGGCCGTCTGCTTCGCGGCCTCGATCAGGCGCAGGTCGGCGTGGACGTCGAAGCCGAGCGGGCCCCAGCCGAGCTTCACGGCCGTGTAGCCCTGTTGCACGTACTGCTCGACCTGGCGCCGGACCTCGGCCTCCGTCTCGGGCATCAGCGCGCTCGCGTAGGCGCGGACCCGGCTCGTGTAGCTGCCGCCGAGCAGCTTGTGCACGGGCTTGCCCACGGCCTTGCCCATGATGTCCCAGAGCGCCATGTCGATGCCGCTCATCACGTGGACCGCGGGCCCGCTGCGCCCGTAGTAGTACGTCTTCGCCCACATCTCGTTCCAGACCTGCTCGTGGTCGAACGGGTCGTGGCCGACGACCACCTCGCGCAGCCCGTAGCAGGTGCCGTGCGACATGTAGGACTCGACGATCGCCTTGCCGACGAGCGGCGCGGAGTCGACCTCGCCGTAGCCGCTGATCCCCTCGTCGGTGTCGACGCGGATGATGAGGTCGTCCTGGGTGCCGTCGGCCGCGCTCGAGATCGCGTCGAGCTTGAGCACGACCGCGCTGACGTTCGTGACCTTCATGGCCGCCTCGCCTCCGGGTCCGGGCTCACTTCGGCGGCAGGCCGGAGCCGAAGCCGCCGTCCCCCGGGACCGCGGCGCCCGTGACGAAGGACGCGTCGTCGCTCGCCAGGAACACCGCGACCCGGC
>JBGASI010000298.1:6134-8796 GCA_044229815.1 Vicinamibacteria bacterium
CCGGCCGATCCGCCACAGGGCGTGCAGGCGGCCCGCGTCGGCCCGCGCCTGCGCCGGGTCGGGCTGGGCCTGGAAGTAGCCCTCCGCGAGGCCGGCGTCGATGTAGCCCGGGCAGATGCAGTTGACGCGCACGCCCTGGAAACCGTGGTCGATCGCCATCGCCTTGGTCAGGCCGATGATCGCGGCCTTGGTCGCGCAGTAGCCGGCGCACTGCGGCTCGACGAAGTAGCCGTTCACGGAGGAGAGGCTGATGATGCTGCCGCGGCTGCGGCGCAACTCGGGCAGGAACAGCTTCGAGCAGAGGAAGACCCCGCCCACGTTGACCGCCAGCTGGCGGTTCCACTCCTCGAACGTGGTGTCCTCCACCGACTTGTTCACCTGGATCGCCGCGTTGTTGAGGAGCGTGTCGACCTTCGACCAGGTGCGCAGGGTGAAGTCGACGAGGGCCTGCACCGCGACGGGCTCCGCCACGTCGGCTCGGCACGCGGCGGCCGTGCCGCCCTGGGCGGCGATGCGCCGGACGGTCTCCTCGGCGCCCTGCAGGTCGACGTCCGCCACCACCACGCGCGCGCCCTCGCGGGCGAACTCGAGGGCGCAGGCGCGGCCGATGCCTGACGCGGCGCCCGTGATCACGGCCACGCGGTCCTTGAGTCTCATGCTCCTCGCGCCTCCCTAGAGCGCCTGGTACTTGGTGAAGACCTCGCGTAGCGACTTCCCGTCCAGCAGCTCCCGGCGGGTGCTGTCTTCCTTGCCGGCCTTCTCGCGGGCCTTCTCGAAGACGCGGGCCTCGGCCTCCTGGGGCACCACGACCACACCGTCGAAGTCGGCGAAGACGATGTCGCCGGGGTGGACCAGCACCTCGCCGCAGCGGACCGGCACGTCGTACGCCATCACCACGGCGCGGCCCTTCGAGTCGAGCGGCCGGATCCCGGCGTAGTAGACGGGGAAGCCCAGGTCGATGATCCGCACGCAGTCGCGGATCTGGGAGTCGCAGACGCAGCCGGCGACGCCCTTGCGCTTCGCCAGCGTGCTCATCAGCTCGCCCCAGGGTGCGTTCGTGCCGCCGTGGTCGGTCGAGTGGACCACGACGTCGCCGGCGTTGAGCGAGTCCATCGCCTGGATCTCGAGGCCGTAGGGGTCGTCGAGCGGGACGTGGTCCGTCTCCATCCAGCGGAAGGTGCGCGCCCGGCCGACGAAGCCGCAGTTGCGGATGTCCGGCAGCAGCGGGCGCAGCCGCTGGTGCATGGCCTGGGTGCGGTAGCCGAGGTCGTCGAGGATGTCGCAGACGGCCGCGACGTAGAGGTGCTGCCGGATGAAGTCGAACAGCTCGGCGTCGTCCGTCGTCGTCGTCATGGGCGCATCTCCTCGGGCGGAGGAAAGGTTAACCCAGGAAGGGCGCTAGGGCCGGACGGTGAAGCTCGTCCGCAGCCGGAGGTCCGCCGAGGAGGCGCCGACCATCAGCTCGAACTCCCCGGGCTCCACGACACGCTGCATCCGCTGGTCGAAGAGCGCCAGGTCGGCGATGCGCAGCGGGATCGTGACCGTCGCGACCGCGCCCGGGGCGAGGGTGACCTTGCGGAAGCCGCGCAGTTGCAGCGCCGGCGTCGTCACCGAGGACACCACGTCGCGCACGTAGAGTTGCACGGTCTCCGTGCCCGGCCGGCGCCCGGTGTTGCGCACGTCCACCGCCACGTCGAGCGTGCCGTCGGCGGCCGCCTCGGCCGCGCCCAGGCGCAGGCCCGAGTAGGCGAACGTGGTGTACGAGAGGCCGTGGCCGAAGGGGAAGAGCGGGGTGGGGGCGAGGTCCGCGTAGGGGACGCCCCAGCCTTCCTTCAGCCAGTAGGCCTTGGAACGGGGCTGGCTGTAGACGACGCTCAGCTGGCCCGCGTGGCGGGGGACGCTGACCGGCAGCCGGCCGCTCGGGTTCACGTCGCCGAAGAGGACTTCCGCCACGGCCTGGCCGCCGCGCTCGCCGGGGATCCAGGCCTCGACCAGCGCCGGCACGTGCTGCGCGATCCAGCGCGTGGCGAGCGGCCGGCCGTTGATCAGCACGACGACCGTCGGCTTGCCGGCGGCCGCGACCGCGCGCACCAGCTCCTCCTGGCGGCCGGTCAGCTCGAGCGTCGCGGCGTCGAAGGCCTCGCCCGAGGTGCCCGTGCGCTCCTGGCCGCGGCGGGCGTGCCACTCGTTCTCGCCCAGCACCACGATCGCGACGTCGGAGCGGGCGGCCGCGCGGCGCGCCCGCGCGATCTCGTCGACGCCGCCCGAGGTGACGTCGCAGCCGCGCACGTGCGTCACCCTGGCCCCCGGCGCCGCCGCGCGCACGCCCTCGAGCACCGTGACCACGTGCTGCAGCACGCCGTCGGCGGTGTAGTCGCCGAGCTGGTTGAGCGCATCGTCGGCGTTCGGGCCGACCACCGCGATCGAGCGCAGGCGCGCGCGGTCGAGCGGCAGCAGGCCGCCCTCGTTCTTCAGCAGCACGATGCCCTGGCGCGCCGCCTGCAGCGCGATCTCCTGGTGCTCCCGGCTGTGGACGGTGGCGAGCGCGTGGCCCAGGTCCGCCTGGTGCCGGTCGAACAGGCCCAGCCGTGCCTTCTGGCGCAGGATGCGCCGCACCGCCCGGGCGACGAACGACTCCGGGATCGCGCCCTCGCGCACCGAG
>JBGASI010000299.1:0-6642 GCA_044229815.1 Vicinamibacteria bacterium
CGGCTACTACAGCTACCTCTGGGCCGACACCCTGAGCGCCGACGCCTGGCAGGCCTTCAGCGAGGCGCCGGGAGGCTCGTACGACAAGGACCTCGCGCAGCGGCTGTCGCACTTCGTGTTCTCGGTCGGGAACACGGTCGACCCGGCGGAGGCGTACCGCGCCTTCCGGGGCAAGGACGCGGGGATCGGGGCGCTGATGCGGCAGCGGGGATTCCCGGAGGGGGCGGCCGGGAACAGCCCTGCGACGAAGTAGGGCGAGGCGGGGCCGGCTCTGGGACGGAAGAAGAGGAAGACGGACCGGGGAGGAACGGAAGCGACGGCCCGCGTGATTCGCGCTTGCCTGGCGAATCACGCGGGTGCGTGATCACCCCGGTGTCAGCCTCGCGCCTCAATAGGCCTGGGCAAAATACACCTCGCGGCCCTTCTGGCCGGTGTAGACGCACTCGGCCTCGATCGGCTCGCCCATCGGCATCACCCGGATCGTGGCCCGCGTCTCTTCCTTGATCTTGGCCTCGACGGCGGCGTCACCGTTCCAGCCGGCGACGATGAAGCCGCGCTTCTCGGCCATCACCTGCTTGAACTCGTCGTAGGTCTTCACGCGCGTGGTGTTGGTCGCCACGAAGGCGCGCGCCTTCGCCAGCAGGTCCTGCTGAATCGCGTCCAGGATCTCGGCCAGCCGGGCCGCGGCGCCCGCGAGCGGCACGAACTCCTTCGTCCGGGTGTCGCGGCGCACCAGCACGCACTGGTCCTTCTCGATGTCCCTCGGGCCGAGCTCGAGGCGCACCGGCACCCCGCGCATCTCCCAGTCGGCGTACTTGTAGCCCGGCTGGCACTGGTCGCGGTCGTCGAGGTGCACGCGCAGGCCGGCCCCGCGCAGCATGGCCTGGACCTCGCGCGCCTTGGGCAGCACGAGCTCGTTGACGTCGCCCGTGCGCGGCGGGATCGGTACGATCACCACCTGGTGGGGCGCGACGCGCGGCGGCAGCACGAGGCCCGCGTCGTCGCCGTGCGTCATGATCAGCCCACCGATCATCCGCGTGGAGCTGCCCCACGAGGTCGACCACGGCAGCGCGCGCTGCTGGCTCTTGTCGAGGAACTCGATGCCGTACGCCTGCGCGAAGTGCTGGCCGAGGTTGTGGCTGGTGCCCGCCTGCAGCGCGCGGCCGTCGCCCATCAGGGCCTCGATCGCATAGGTCCGCAGCGCCCCGGCGAACTTCTCGCTCTCGCTCTTCAGGCCGAAGAGGACCGGCATCGCCAGCATCTCCTCGGAGAAGGAGCGGTAGACGTCGAGCATCTTCAGCGTCTCCGCCTCCGCCTCCTCGGCGGTGGCGTGCAGCGTGTGGCCCTCCTGCCAGAGGAACTCGGTCGTGCGCAGGAACGGCCGCGTCACCTTCTCCCAGCGCACGACGTTGGCCCACTGGTTGATCAGCACCGGCAGGTCGCGCCAGGACTGCACCCAGCGCGCGTAGGTCGAGCAGATGATCGCCTCGGACGTCGGCCGCACCGCGATCGGCTCCTCGAGCTCGGCCCCGCCCCCGATCGTCACCCAGGCGCACTCGGGCGAGAAGCCCTCGACGTGCTCCTTCTCCTTCTCCAGCAGGCTCTTCGGGATGAAGAGCGGGAAGTAGGCGTTGACGTGGCCCGTCTCCTTGATGCGCCGGTCCATGTCGCGCTGCATCAGCTCCCACACGGCGTAGCCGTAGGGCTTGATGATCATGCAGCCCTTGACCGGGCCGTAGTCGACCAGGTCGGTCTTGAGCACGACGTCCAGGTACCACTGCGAGTAGTCCTGGCCCTTCGGCGTGATCTCCTTGGAGACGCGGTCCTGTTCCATGGGGTTACGAGCCCTCCTGGGCCTGCTTCGGGAAGAGAAGCGAGAGTGCGATCGAGGCGACGATCACGCCGACGATGATGCCGAGCGACCACGTGATCGGGAAGTGGCCGTGCCAGAGGCGGTTGAGCACGGTCATCTTCAGCCCGACGAAGACGAGCACGATCCCGAGCCCGTACTTGAGGAAGTGGAACTTGTCGACGGCCCCCGCGAGCAGGAAGTAGAGGTTGCGCAGGCCGAGGATCGCGAAGATGTTGGATGTGAACACGACGAAGGGCTCGCGCGTCAGCCCGAAGATCGCCGGCACCGAGTCGACGGCGAAGAGGATGTCGGTCATCTCCAGGAACAGCAGGCAGATGAACAGCGGCGTCGCGTGGAGCCGGCCCTCGTGGCGGACGAAGAAGCTGTGGCCGTGGTAGCCACCGGTCACGGGGAAGCGCTTGCGGAACTGGCGGATCACCCAGCGCTCGTGCGGCTCGACCGGGCCTCCCTCGCCGCCCATCATCTTGACGCCCGTGAACACGAGGAACAGCCCGAACAGCCACACCACCCACTCGAACTGCAGCAGCGCCGCCCCGAGGGCGATGAAGATCCCGCGGAAGGCGAGGGCGCCGAGGATGCCGAAGAACAGCACCCGGTGCTGGTAGGCCGCCGGCACCCCGAAGTAGGTGAGGACCACGACGAACACGAAGATGTTGTCGATCGACAGCGAGTACTCGACCACGTACCCGGCCAGGAACTCGAGGGCCGTCTCGCGGGCGGCGAGCAGGGGGTCGAAGCCGGGCACCGCCATCAGCCGCGCGTCGAGCGGGAAGTGCCACCGCATGTAGACGAAGAAGGCCAGGTTGAAGAGGAGCGCGAGCGTCACCCATACCACGCTCCAGCCGGCGGCCTCGCGGATCGAGACGGCGTGCGCGTCGCGGTGGAAGACGCCGAGGTCGAGCGCCAGCAGGATGAAGACGAGGAACAGGAAGCCGAGGTAGAACGGCCAGTACTCGGCGAACGGGAAGAGGGAGACTTGGGCGTTCATGGGCGGCTCAGGGGCGATCGGGCGACGTTCACAGGTCGCTCAAACGACCGAGTCTAGCAGAGATGGCCCGCTCCGGCTCCCCTCCGCCGCCTCGGTGGAGTCAACGGCGCTTGACGGCCCCGGCATTTCGCTTGACCCCCGCTGCGGGCCGCTGCTAGCTTTCGACCCGGCCTCGCGGGCCGCCTTCCCGACTTCTCCCGGGGAGGCTTGCCATGAACAACCGCACCGCCGTGCTGCCGCTGGGCTTTGGCCTGTCGGCGGTCCTGTGCTTCGCGGCGCGAGGGCGCGCCGCCGACGTCCCCCGCCCCGCCGTCCGCGTCTACACGAACGAGGACCTCGAGCGTGTCCGCCCGTACCGCGACGAGACGGGGGTCGGCTCGGTCCCGGCCGTGCCACCCGGAGCGAAGCCCGGCCGCCCGGAGGCGCAGGAGCCTCGCGGACGCGGCGAAGCCTACTGGCGCAAGGAGGCCGAGCGGGTGCGCCAGAAGCTGCGCACGCTGGCGGAGCAGCGGGAGGAGTTGCGCGCCCGGATCGCCGAACAGGAGGGCGACTCGCGGCGATTCGCGCGCCGGCGCGGCGCCGCCTCGGCCCCCGCCACGTCGCTGACGACGCTGCAGGCCCGGCTCGCCTCGCTCGAGCGGCGGCTGCGCGAGACCGAGGACGACCTGCTCGATCGCGCCCGTCGCGACGGCGCGCTGCCGGGCTGGCTGCGCTGAGCCCGTGCCGCGCGGGTCCTCTGCTATGCTCCCGCCTCATGCTGGAGATCCCCGTCGAGCTCGGCGCCCGCGGCTACTCGATCTCGATCGGCCACGGCCTCGCGCGCCGCCTGCCCGAGCTGCTGACGAAGCTGCGCGGGCGCCGGACGGTCGTCGTGGCGAGCCGCCGGGTCCTGGGCCTTCACGGCAAGGCCGTGGCGCGCTCGCTCGCCGGCCTCGGGCCGCATCACGTCGTCGCCGTCCCGGACGGCGAGCGGTTCAAGGCTCGCACGACCCTCGAGTCCCTCTACGAGGCCTTCGTCGCGGCTCGTCTCGGCCGCGACGGTCTGGTGGTGGCGCTCGGGGGCGGTGTGGTCGGGGACCTGGCCGGCTACGCGGCCGCGACCTACATGCGCGGCGTCGACTGGGTCGGCGTCCCGACGACGCTGCTCTCGATGGTCGACAGCTCGATCGGCGGCAAGGTCGGGATCAACCACGCGCGGGCCAAGAACCTGATCGGGGCCTTCCACCAGCCGCGGGCGGTGGTGATCGACCCCGCGTTTCTCGAGACGCTGCCCCTGCGCGAGCTGCGCTCTGGGGCCTACGAGATCCTCAAGTGCGCGATCCTCGGCGACCCCGCCCTGTTCGACGCGCTGCTGCGCGCGCCGGCCGGCCTGCAGGGCTGGGACGGCGGCGAGGTCGAGCGGGCGATCGCCGGCGCCTGCCGCATCAAGGCCGAGGTGGTGAGGAAGGACGAGCGCGAGGGCGGCCTGCGCCGGGTGCTGAACCTGGGCCACACGATCGGCCATGCGCTCGAGACCGTGACGCTCTACCGGCGCTTCACCCACGGCGAAGCGGTGGGCTGGGGCATGGTCGGCGCCGCCTGGATCGCGCAGCGCCTCGGCATCCTCGGCACGGCGGACGCGGACGCGATCGCGGCGGCGGTCGACCACCTGGGCCCGCGTCCGCCCGTGGCCGGCCTGCCGGCCGCGCAGGTGCTCGAAGCCCTGGCGCGGGACAAGAAGGCCAAGGCCGGTCGCGTGCCCTTCGTCCTGCCCACGGCGATCGGCCGGGTCGAGGTCCGCGACGACGTGACGCGTCCCGAGATCCGGCGGGCGCTGCGCGCCCTGGCCGGCCCACCGAAGCGGGCCTGAGGCTGCGGCCTAGTCCTCGGAGGACTCGCCCATCAGCGTGACCAGCACGGCCTTCTGGACGTGCAGGCGGTTCTCGGCCTCGTCGAACACCACGGACTGCGGGCCGTCGATCACGTCCGCGGCGACCTCCTCACCCCGGTGCGCCGGCAGGCAGTGCATGAACACGACGTCGGCCGCGGCCGCCGCCATCATCTCCGGCGTCACCTGGAAGCCCTGGAAGGCCAGCAGGCGGGCCCGGCTCTCGGCCTCCTGGCCCATCGAGGTCCAGACGTCGGTGTAGATGACGTCCGCCCCGCGGACGGCCTCGAACGGGTCGAGCGTCACCTCCGGCACGGGGACGCCCAGCTTCTGCGCCTCGCGCACCGCGCTCTTCAGGATGAGCGGGTTGGGCTCGTAGCCCTTGGGGCAGCCGATGGCGAAGCGCATGCCCAGCTTCACGGCCCCGAACATCAGCTCGTGCGCGACGTTGTTGCCGTCGCCCACGTAGGCCAGCTTGAGCCCCGTCAGGTCGCCGCGCCGCTCGCGCAGCGTGAAGTAGTCCGCGAGAGCCTGGCACGGGTGCAGCAGGTCCGAGAGGCCGTTGATCACCGGCACCGAGCCGTGGCGCGCGAGGTCGAGGATGTCCTGGTGCGCGAACACGCGCGCCATCACCCCGTGGACGTAGCGGGAGAGGACGCGCGCGGTGTCGGCGATCGACTCGCCGCGGTGCAGCTGGATGTCGTTCGAGCCGAGGAACAGCGCCTGGCCGCCGAGCTGGAACATCCCGACCTCGAAGGACACGCGCGTCCGCGTCGAGGGCTTCTGGAAGATCATCGCCAGCGACTGCCCGCGCAGCGCGTCGGCGTAGTTCTCGGGGTTCGCCTTGATCGAGGCGGAGAGCTCGAACAGCAGCTCGATCTCCTCGCGCGACCAGTCCTTGAGCGACAGGAAGTGCTTCTGGGCCATGGGGCTCCTTCAGAACCTCGCGAGCACGTCGTCGAGGTCGGGCTTCCCGATCTCCTGCAGCTCGTAGCCGACGCGCAGGGCGGGCTTGTCGATCTTGAGGACCCGGCGCAGGTCGATCGGGGTCGCGATCAGTACCAGGTCGCACGGCGTGCGCGCGATCGTGGCCTCGAGATCCCTCACCTGCTCCTCGCCGTAGCCCATCGCGGGCAGCAGCGTGCCGATGCCGGGGTACTTGCGGAAGGTGTCGCTCAGGGTGCCGACCGTGTACGGCCGCGGGTCCACGATCTCCGCCGCTCCGTGGCGGATCGCCGCGACGACGCCGGCGCCGTACTTCATCTCGCCGTGGGTGAGGGTCGGGCCGTCCTCCACCGCCAGCACGCGCTTGCCGCGGATCTGCTCGGCGCCCTCGATCGAGAGCGGCGAGGCCGCGTCCACCAATCGCCTGCGGGTTCAGCTCGCGGATCGAGCGGCGCACGGCCTCGATGCCCTCGGGCCCGGCCGAGTCGATCTTGTTGATCACGACCACCTGCGCGCGGCGCAGGTTCGCCTCGCCGGGGTGGTAGCTGCGCTCGTGTCCGGGGCGCAGGGGGTCGGCCACCACGATCTCGAGATCCGCCGCGTAGAACGGCAGGTCGTTGTTGCCGCCGTCCCACAGGATGACGTCGGCCTCGCGCTCGGCCTCGGCCAGGATCGCGCCGTAGTCGACGCCCGCGTAGATCACGCCGCCGGCGGTGATGTGCGGCTCGTACTCCTCGCGCTCCTCGATCGTGCACTGGTGGCGGTCGAGGTCCTCCAGCGCGGCGAAGCGCTGCACCCTCTGCTTCACCAGGTCGCCGTAGGGCATGGGGTGGCGGATCGCCGCGACGACGCCGGCGCCGTACTTCATCTCGCCGTGGGTGAGGGTCGGGCCGTCCTCCACCGCCAGCACGCGCTTGCCGCGGATCTGCTCGGCGCCCTCGATCGAGAGCGGCGAGGCCGCGTCCACCA
>JBGASI010000300.1:0-7825 GCA_044229815.1 Vicinamibacteria bacterium
CGAGCACTCCGACCTCGATCCTCTTGTCCATCGCCTCGGCCTCCGGGCCCCGAAAACAGGAAACCCGCCGGCGGCTGCTGCCGCTCGGCGGGTTCGGGTGGTTCTTACGATTCCTGTGCTGCTTGCGCTAGGGGCACAGGGCCACACCGCCGCCGAGGCGACTCGTGCACTTTCGAGTGGCCCGCTTTCGGGTGGCGCTGAGCTGCGTCCCTCGCATGATCCGCGGAGTATAGGAACGCGGCCGCGCGCCGTCAAGCGGCTGCGGCCCGCAGGCGGCCGCGGCGGGCGGGCCGCTAGACCCAGCCGCCGTCCACGACGTAGCTCTGGCTCGTGATCGCGTCGGAGTCGTCCGCGGCCAGGAACAGCACGAGCCGCGCGACGTCCTCGGGCGCGAGGTCGCGCTTGAGCGCCTGGCGCGCCTGGATCTCGGCGCGGTACTCGGGAGTCAGCCACAGCCGCTTCTGCCGCTCGGTCGCGATCGCGCCCGGCATCACGCAGTTGACGCGGATCCGCCGGCCGCCCAGCTCGTGCGCCAGCGTGCGGGTGAGGCCGACGATCCCCGCCTTGGCGGTGACGTAGGCGGGCAGCCCGGTCGACGGGATGACCCAGGCGATCGAGCCGAGGTTGACGATCGAGCCGCCGCCGGCCGCGGCCATCGCCGGGGCGAGCGCCTGCGTCGCGAAGAAGTAGTGGCGCAGGTTGACGGCCATCCGCTCGTCCCAGTACGCGGGCGTCACGTCCTCGAAGCGGTGGCGGTCGTCGCTGGCGGCGTTGTTGACGAGCACCCGCGCCGGCCCCAGCCGAAGGGCCGCCTCGGCGAGCGCCGCGCGCAGCGCGGCGACGTCAAGGAGGTCGCACTCCAGGAACAGCGGCGCGTGCGCGGCCCGTGGCGCGAGCGAGTCGACCAGCGCCCGCGAGACCTCCGCCGCGACGTCGAGGAAGCCGACGCGCGCGCCCTGCAGCGCGAAGTGCTCGACGAACGCGGCGCCGATCCCGGAGCCGCCGCCCGTGACGATCACGACGCGATCGCGCAGGCTGGGGTACGTCGCGAAGTGCTCGCCGCCGCCCTGGGTCACGCTCGGCTCCTTTCGCGCGTTCACGGCAGGCGCGTCGTCCGCACGATCGCCTTCGGGTGCTCCCAGACCTCGGGCTTCACGCGCATGCCGAAGCCGGGCAGCTCCGGCGCGCTGACGGTCCCGTCCACGGGCACGATCGGGTTCTCGAGCATCGCCGGCCAGTCGTGCTCGTAGAAGCGCTGGCAGCTCTCCTGGATCGCGACGTTCGTCGCCGCCGTGGTGAGGTGGGTGGAGGCGTAGAAGAGGAGCGGGCCGCCGGCGGTGTGCGGGACGACCAGCAGCTGGTGAGCCGCCGCGGCGGCCGCCACCTTGCGCGCCACGCTCAGGCCACCGCACCAGGTGACGTCGAAGGAGACGTAGCGGGCGACGCCCGACTCGACGAGCTCCTCGAGCTGGAAGGGCCCGGCCATCCGCTCCGAGAGCAGGATCGGCGTCGAGGTCGCGGCCGCGAGCTCGCGGTACTCCCGCAGGCTGCCCGTGAGCAGCACGTCCTCGAGCCACAGCGGCCGATAGGGCTCGACGGCCTTCGCGATCCGCAGCGCCGAGGGCAGGTTCCAGTTGGAGTGGAACTCCAGCATGATCTCGATCGCGTCGCCGAACGCGTCGCGCAGGCGGCGGATCGGCCCGAGCGCCCGCTCGAGCTCGTCCGTCGTGATGCGCTGGTGCTGGCTGCGCTGCGCCGCCCCGTCGAACGGCCAGATCTTGATGCCCCTGATCCCGTAGCGGTCCCGCACCTCGCGCATGATCTTCTCCGGCTCGACGTCGAAGTCGTGGCGCAGCGGAAAGCAGGTGTTGTAGACGGGCACCCGGGGGTTCGAGCGGCCCCCGAGCAGGCGGTAGACGGGCACGTTCAGCGACTGGCCGAGCAGGTCCCACAGCGCGAGGTCGATCGCGGAGAGCACGCGCATCTCCGTCCCGCCGCTGACCTGGTAGTCGAAGGCGCGATACAGGTCGGCCCAGATCCGCTCGACGTCGCGCGGGTCGCGGCCGAGCAGCCGCGCGGCGGCGTCGGTGTGGACGAGGGCGGCCTCGGCCCCGCTCCGGGGGTAGGTCTCGCCCAGGCCCACGAGCCCGTTGTCCGTGTGCAGGCGCAGCCAGGTCCAGTGCGGCCAGAACGGCGCGTCGTCGCGGCTTTGCCAGTGCACGGTGTCGATGCGGGTGATCCGCAGCGAGGGGGCGTCCGCGGCGGCGCGCTGCCAGGCGAGCGCGAGCGCGGGCGAGACGAGGGCCGTCAGCGCCGAGCGTCGATCCATCGTCGCCTCCTTGCGCCGCAGTCTAGCCTGTCTGGCTGTATCCTTCCGGCCTTGTTCCGGCCGGGCCGGGCGGCCGGGGAGAGCGGGGGAGAGAGATGGCCGGGAAGACGAAGTCGCTCAAGGACAGGTTCGCCGAGGCGAAGGCCCGAGTGGAGCAGCTCGCGTCGCGGCCGTCGAACGACAGGCTGCTCGAGCTCTACGGCCTGTACAAGCAGGCCAGCGAGGGCGACGTGGCCGGCGCGCGCCCGGGCCTGCTCGACCTGAAGGGCCGCGCCAAGTACGACGCGTGGGCGAAGCGCAAGGGCGTGTCGAAGGACGAGGCGATGAAGGGCTACGTCGCGCTGGTCGACAAGCTCGAGAAGGCGGCCGGCTAGGGCTCGTAGATGCGCGGCACGCGGCCGCCGATCGCGGTCAGGATCTCGTAGGGGATCGTGTCGGCCCAGCCGGCGAGCTCTTCCACGCTGACGCGCGCGCCGCCCTGCTCGCCGATCAGCACCACCTCGTCGCCGTTCCAGCCCTCGCCCCACTCGATGTCGACCATCATCTGGTCCATGCAGATGGTGCCGACCTGTCGCTGGCGCTTGCCGCGCAGCAGGACCTCGGCGCGGTTCGACAGCGCGCGGAAGTAGCCGTCGCCGTAGCCGACGGGCACCGTGACCACGCGCACCCGGTGGTCGCTCTTCCAGGTCGAGCCGTAGCTCACCGGGCTGCCGGGCTCGACGACCTTGAAGTAGACGACGCGCGTGCGCCAGGACAGCGCGGGCTGCACCTCGATCGCGCGCGGCGCGTCGGCGTACGGGTAGACGCCGTAGAGCAGGATGCCGGGCCGCACCAGGTCGAGCCGCGCCTCCGGCAGCCGCAGCAGGGCCGCCGAGTTGGCGATGTGGCGCTCGGGCGCCGGCAGCGAGTGGCGCTCGTAGAAGCGCAGCACCTCGAGGAAGCGCTCGAGCTGCAGCCGGGCGTGGGCCAGGTCCGGGGCGTCGGCGTTGGCGAAGTGCGAGTAGATGCCCTCGACCCGGACGTGGCGCGAGCGGGCGGCCGCCTCGAGCAGGCTCTGCGCGTTGTAGTAGCGGACGCCGATCCGCTCCATGCCGGTGTCGATCTTCAGGTGGGCGCGCGCGACCGTCTTCGCGGCCGCGGCGGCCTGCTCGAGGTCGAGGAGGCGCGCGATCGAAGGGACCGTGATGGTGAGGTCGTGCTCGAGGAACAGCGGGATCTGCCGGGTCCAGGTGCCGCCCAGCACCAGGACCGGCTTGTCGATCCCCAGCCGGCGCAGGGCGATGCCCTCCTCGACGAGCGCGACGGCGAAGGCGTCCACCCGCGGCGCCAGGCAGCGCGCCACCGCCTCGAGGCCGTGGCCGTAGGCGTTCGCCTTGAGCACGGCCATCACCCGCGCCGGGGCCGCGAGCGCCCTGACCGCCTCGAGGTTCGAGCGCAGCCGCGCCAGGCTGACCACCGCGTAGGTGGGCCGGAGCCGGGCCTCGTGCGGATCCAGGGGCTGGTCTTCCAAGGACTCCTCGCTAGCCCGTGACGCGCACCACCACGAGCGTCATGTCGTCGTGCTGCTCGGCGCCCGCGGCGAACGCGTCGGCGCCGGCGAACAGCCGCTCGAGCAGCACGGCCGCCTCGACGTCGCCGGCGGCGCGCACCGCCTCGACCATGCGCTGCTCGCCCCACTCCTCGTCGTCGACGTTCATCGCCTCGCTGATCCCGTCGGTGTAGAGCACCAGGCGGTCGCCCGCCTGCAGCCCGCGGGTCCCCTCGGCGTAGGCGGCGAGCGGCAGCAGCCCGGCCACCGGGCCACCCGCCTCGAGCCGCTCGAGGCGGCCGTCGGCGCGGAACAGCAGCGGCGGGTTGTGGCCCGCGTTGACGTAGCGCAGGCGGTGCGTCGCCCGCTCGTAGCGGCCGTAGAACAGCGTCGCGTAGCGGTTCGAGGGCGAGGCCTCGTAGATCATGCGGTTGACGTTCGTCATCAGCGCGCCGAGGTCGTCCGAGCCGGCCAGCTCCTGGCCGCGGATCGACGCCTGCAGGCTCGCCATCAGCAGCGCGGCCGGGATGCCCTTGCCCGAGACGTCGCCGATCGCGAGCCCGAAGCCGCCCCGCTCGAGCACGCGGAAGTCGAAGTAGTCGCCGCCCCCGCCGCGCGCGGGCCGGCAGCGGCCCGCGTAGTCGAGGCCGTCGACCGCGGGGTGCTCCTGCGGGTAGAGGCTATCCTGCACCTCGCGCGCGATCTCGATCTCGCGGGTCATCCGCGCGCGCTGGGCGGCCTCGCTGGCCACCGCCTCGGTCAGCCGCGCGTTCTCGACCGCCAGCGCCGTCTGGCCGGCCACCGAGGAGAGCAGCCGCACGTCGCTCGGCGAGTAGGCCTCCTCGGAGCGCTTCGGGCCGAGGGCGAGAAAGCCCACGAGCCGGTCCTTGACACTCATCGGCAGCAGCAGCTGCGCGCGCAGGCGACCGAGGGCCTCCTGCTCCTCGCGCGGCACGTCCTCGCGCCAGAGCCAGGACGAGGGGTCCTCGGGGTAGACGAAGGCGGGACGCCGCTCGCGCGCGAGGTGCGCGGCCGTGCTCCCGGCCGCCGCGAAGCTCACGTCGAGCGGCCCGCCCCGGGCGCCCGCGGGCGTGAAGCGGCCGTCGCCGCCGGCGAGCAGCACGGCCAGCTGCGGGACGTGCAGCGTGTCGGCGATGCGGCGCGCGACGGTGTCGAGGAGAGCGGCGCGCTCGGGGATCGTGCGGACGTGCTCGGAGAGCTCGGCCAGCACGCGCTCGGCGTCGTAGGCCTCGCGGAAGAAGCGGCGGTCGGTGAAGGCGAGCAGGCGCTGCGCCAGCGCGCGCGCCACGAAGACGAGCGCGACGCCCAGCGCCAGCACGGCGACCCCGCGCGGGCGGGCCGCGTCCGGGGAGTTGAGCAGGCCCCAGGCGCCCGCGGCCACCGCGACGCTGAGCGCCGCCTGCACCACGCGGATGCCGCCGCGGGCGAGGGCGTACTGCAGCCCCTGGCGGATCGTGGTGCGCAGGTCGAGCGCGCGCTGGACGACCACCACGTAGGCGAGCGTCGCCGGGAAGACCGGCACCAGAGCGAGTACACCCAGCGTCAGCCATTGCGGCGCCTCCGCGAAGGAGTCGCTGCGCGTGAGGATCCCGGCCACCGCCAGCAGGCCGATCGGCCCGAGGCCGATGCCGCCGCCCCAGCTCAGCAGGCGCAGGCGTCGGCGCACGTCGGGGCTCGCGGCGGTGCCGGACTTGAAGCCGAGCGAGGCGAAGCCGCAGGAGACCGTCGCGGTCACCAGCAGGCTGGTCCAGGGCTGCAAGAGGCTGCCCGCAGGCTGCAGCCGGTGCGCGAGCGCCAGCGACTCGGAGATCGCCACGAACTGCGCGGCCCGCAGCAGCGCGAGCCAGACGAGCGGGCCGAGCACGATCCACTTCAGCCAGGGCCGGCGGGCGTCGAGGGGCAGCCGCTCGGGGAAGTAGAGACCGAAGAGAAGGATGCCGATGGGCCAGGCCACGCTGAAGAAGCCGGTGTAGGCGAGTGTCGGCAGGCGCGTCAGGTCGCCCCACGCCGCCTGCTGCGGGGAGCCCGGGGCGAAGTTCGCGAAGCCGAGCAGCAGGAGCAGCACGAGCCAGGCGTGCCGGTCCCACGGCCGCAGGAACGCGACGCCGAATCCCACCGGCACGCACAGCAGCGGCAGCGCCAGGCCGAACAGCAGGTCGAACAGCGTGCTGCGCGCGGCTTCGTCATGGGCGCGCCCGGCCCGAGCTCGCGCACGACGCTCGCCAGGTCGTGGCGGCCCGCGTACGCCCTGTGACCCACGCTGACCAGGCGGTCGCCCTCGGCGATGCCCGCCGCCGCGGCCTCGGGCCGCACCTGGGCGATCGCGTCGCTCGTGGCGCGCGGCACGACCGGCTCGCGCGCGACCCGCTCCGGCTGGAGGCGGGCCCGCGCGAGCTCGTAGGCGGAGCGGACGTGGTAAGTGCCCGCGACGAGCAGCAGCCCGGCCAGCAGGGCGTACTGCCACGGCCGCGCGGGAGAGCGGGCAGGCACCGACGCGCCCTGCTACGGCCGGCGCTTCGCCTTCAGCGTGCCCGAGTAGCCGCCGCCCTGCCAGGTGCCGTCCATCACGTCCCCGGCGATCTTCAGCTCGACGTCGTACTGCCCGCCCTCGTACTGCACCTTGAAGCGGAAGACGTCGCCCTCGAGCTTCTCGTCGCTGATCGTCCGGCTCAAGCCGTCGATCTCGATCTCGGCCTTCAGGGCGCCCTCGACCTTCTTGATCACGATCACGCTCGTCAGCTCGCCCTGCGGCGTCGAGGACACGGCGTCCCAGGTGCCGACGGGCTTCGGCGCGTCGGCGGCGCTGGCGAACGGGGCACACAGGGCAGCGGCAAACAGCATCGCGAACAGGCGGCGGTTCATGCGTTCTCTCCTTGGTCTTCGTCGGCCGCCCATCCTACATCGGGCCGCGGAGGTCCCGCTGCTGCGCGAGACCGTGCGCCAGGCGCGCGCGGTTCGCCGCCCAGGAGCGAGCGCCGCTCAGGGCAGCAGGGAGTGCAGCCAGCGGCCCCAGGCCGGGGCCAGCAGCGCCTTGAGGAACCAGTCGGCGAGGATCCCGCTCATCGCGGCGACCACGTAGGGCGCGCGGCCGGTCGCCTTGAGCCGCTCACGGCCGGCGGGGAAGACGATCAGCAACAGGGGCTCGGCCAGCACGACGCCGAGCGTGCAGAACGCCGCGACGCGCGCGATCGCCCACGGCTGCCAGCCGAGCAGCATCACGGCCCACGCCGGCACGCCCGCGCGCGCCAGCGCGGCGACGTAGTAGGCCATGTAGTTCATCAGCACGGCGCCCATCAGCAGCGCGCCCACGCTGCCCGTGCCGAGGCCGACCACCACGAAGGCGCCGAGGTGCACGAGGTGGGTCGGCAGGAACAGGCGGAAGTTGCCCTCCGCGCCGCGGCCGGTCGCGATCCAGCGGAACATCTCGGCCTTGTACGCGGGCCCGTTGACGACCGCCGTGCCCACCGGCTGCGGCCACCACAGGAAGCTGATCGTCCCGGCCAGCGCCAGCGTGAGCGCCCACCACAGCATGGCGCGCACCGCCGGGCCGCGCGTGCCCTCGAGCAGGCGGCGCGCCAGCACGATGGCGGCCGGCACGGCGTTGAGCACGGGCAGCACCCACTGCTGGCGCGTCAGCAGGCCCAGCCACAGGCCGAGCGGGTACGAGGCGGCCGTCGACAGCACCAGCACGACGAGGTCGTTGCGGGGCCGCCTCACTGCGCCCGCTCCAGCTGCTCCAGCACCGCCGCCTCGACGGCCGCGCGCTCGGGCGAGTCGGGCGCGAAGGGGTCCGGGTGGCGATCGCCGGGCCGGTCGCAGCCGCCGCCCACGTGGGCCGCGACAGCGTCGGCGAAGCGGCTCGTGAAGCCGGTGGCGACGGCGGCCGCGCCGCGGCAGTGCGCGCAGTAGCCGTGGCCGGTCATGAAGCCGGCCACGTCGTGCAGGTC
>JBGASI010000301.1:0-6052 GCA_044229815.1 Vicinamibacteria bacterium
CCCGGCACAGCGCCGGCCACCCCCGCGCTTGAAGGACCACGACAGCCAGCGCGGCAGCAGCACCGGTGACGACCTGCACCTGGAACTGCTCGGGCCTTGGCACCGTGCCGGGCGCGGGCTGCACCAGGACGAGGCTGAGCGCCGCCCAACCCACGAACGCCCCGACGCCCATGAAGGCGTGCGCGACGGCGCGTCCCGGGCTCACGGGTCCGGCGCCACGCCCGATGAGAGTGCGGGCGAAGTACACGCCGAACACGGGCGCGAGCCAGATGATGCCGATCAATGCGCCAAGGCCACCGGGCTCTCTGCGGAACAGCGCGGGCGACCAGTGCTGGAGCTCACCATAGAGGCGCAGGAGCGTCACGGACAGGGTGATGAGTGCCGGGACCGCTACAAGTCGATACCTGGACAAGTCGCCTCCTTCGTCTGCTCGCTCGATCGGCCTCACGAGGCGCCCCCCGCGGAGTCCGCCTTGACGGCCTGGTTCCGGCCCCGGCGCTTGGCCTCGTAGAGGGCCGAGTCGGCGGCGGCGGTGAGGCGCTCGGGATCGCCGTCGTCGGGGACGAATGCGGCCACGCCGGCGCTGACGGTGACGATGGAGCCGGGGACGGGCAGCACGTGAGGGATCGCAAGGGCTGCGATGTGCTGGCAGGCTTCCTCGGCCACGCCGAGGGCTTCGTGAGGGCCGGTCACGGGGAGGAGGGCCACGAACTCCTCGCCACCCGCGCGGGCGAGCAGGTCGCCGGCGCGCCGGGCGACTCGCGCGCTGAGGGCGGCGGCCACGCGGCGGAGGCAGGCGTCGCCCGCCGGGTGGCCGAAGGTGTCGTTGTAGGCCTTGAAGTGGTCGATGTCGAAGACGATCTCGGCCATCGACACGCCGAGGCGGCGGCAGCGGGACCACTCCGTGCGACGCGCAGCGTCGAGCTGGCGGCGGTTGGGGATGCCCGTGAGGGGGTCGACGAGCGCCATGCCCTCCAGCAGGCGGTTGGCCGCCGCCAGGCGCACGTTCGCCTCGTCGGTGCGCCGCTTCTCCTCCGCGAGGTCCAGCGTCTTCTGCGCGACGAGCTCGTTGAGCTTGCGCTCGAGGGCCTTGCGCCGGGCGGCGTAGGCCCGGAAGGCCACGAACGTCGAAAGCAGAAGGCCGAGCGCGACCGCCGTCAGGAAGTACGGGTTGCGCCCGAGCGGGGGGATCACCCGCAGAGGGAGCCGCAGCTCGCCCGCGCCCCAGGCCTCGCGGTCGTAGGTCGCCTGGACCCGCAGGCGGTAGCGTCCCGGCGGCAGCGTCGTGAAGTCGACCTGGCGCAGCAGTGTCTCGTGCCAGCCGTCGTCGAGGCCCTCGAGGCGATATCGGAACGCGAGGCGATCCGGGGCCAGCAGGCTGCGCGGCGCGAAGTCGACCTGCAGGCGGCGGAAGGCCGCGCCCAGCGTCAGCTCCGGCACGTCCCGCACGTCGCCTCCGTCGACGAGGATCCGCCGGAGCACGACCGGTGGAGGCTCGGGTCCCTCCGTCACGCGCCGCGGATCGGCGATCGCAATCCCGGAGGTGGTCGGGAACACCAGCCGGCCGCTGCGCATCCGGATCGCGGAGGGCTGGTTCACGCCGTTGCACTGCCGGCTCGGCATGCCGTCGTCGGTCCCGAAGCTGACGAGGCCGATGCGGCGCGGCGTCCCCCCGGTCGAGGCGTCGAGGCCCGCCTTCGCCAGCCGGTGGACGCCCCGGTTGTTGCTCATCCAGAGAAAGCCGTCGTCGTCCTCCAGGATCGAGAAGATCTGCTGGCCGCCCAGCGCCTCCGGGTTCGACCACGTCGTGACCTTGCCCGTCGCCGGGTTCCACTGGCTCAGGCCCTGGTTCGTCCCGATCCACACGACGCCGGCCGCGTCCTCGTACACGGCGAAGACCCTGTTGCTCGCCAGGCCCTGCTTCTCCGTCACCCGTGTCTCGCCGCCGTCCTTCAGGCGGATGACGCCGCTGTGGTTGGTGCCGACGAGGATCGAACCGTCGCGTGCCTCGGTCAGCGCGTAGATGGTCTCGTCGTCCAGGGACGGGGTCGGAACGGGCGTTGCGCCCCGTCGGTGGAGGACGAGTCCCGCGGCAGAGCCCACCCAGACGTCTCCCGCCCTCGTGGCCAGGAGGCTCAGGATTCGCTGCGCCCGGGTGGTGTCCCGCGTCGGCAGCCGCTCGAGCCTCTCGCCCTCGAGCCGAAACACCCCCAGGTCCAGCGTCCCGATCCAGATCCGGCCGCCCGCGTCCTCGGCGACCGACCGGATCCTCGCCTTCGCGAGAGCCTGCGCCCCCGGCGCCGGGACGATCCGGCCTCCCTCCAGGACGTCGAGGCCCCCGCCGTCGGTACCGATCCAGACCCGGCCCCGGCTGTCCTCGAAGAGCGTGCGCACCACCGCGTTCGTGAGGCCGTCCCTCTCGCGATACGCGGAGAAGACCCCGCTGCGCAGCCGCGTGAGTCCCCCGTGGGTCCCGAACCAGAGCGATCCCTCGGAATCCGACGCGAGGATCGAGCGCACGAACGCGTCCCCCGCGGCCTCGCTCGGGCCAAGGCCTTCGAATCGGCCGTCCCGGAACCGCACGAGGCCGCCGCCGTCCGTCCCGACCCACAGACTCCCCTCCCCGTCCTTCCCCAGCGCGAAGACCCGGGGGCTCGGCAGACCCTCCCGCGGGCCCCATGTCTCGAAACGCCCCCCGACGAAGCGCTGGAGGCCGGACGTGGTGCCGATCCAGAGCGACCCGTCCGCGTCGGCCAGCAGCGCCTCGACGCTCGTGGCGGCAAGGCCGTCGGCCACCGAGACGGTCGACCATGCGCCGTTGCGGAACGCGCGCAGGTCCGCGTCCTCCGTCCCGGCCCAGATCGTCCCGTCCGTGGTCTGGGCGAACGCCTTCACCGCCGCGCTTGGGGCCCAGGAGCCCAGCCCCGGTGTCTCGACCCGGCCGTGCCGGATACGGCTCACGTTCGGACCGGCGGCCCATACATCCCCGTCGCGGTCGATGAAGATCCGCTCGGTCGCGAGCGGCGCGAGGCCCTGCTCCTTGCCCCAGGCCTCCACCTTCCCGCCCGCGAAGCGCAGCAGCCGCCCGTCGCCGGTGACCGCCCACAGGCCGCCCGTGGCGTCGGCGGCCAGGTTCAGGACCGCCGAGGACTTCATCTCGGGGACGTTGCCCCGGTCGAACACCTCGAAGCCGAAGCCGTCGAAGCGGGTCAGACCGTCGTAGGTCCCGAGCCAGAGGTAGCCATCGCGGGTCTGCGCGATCGCCATGACGTTCTGGCTCGGCAGCTGCTCGCGCCAGCTGGTGCGGATGTACTCGGCGGGGCTGCGAGACGGATCGAGCGCGGCGGCGGGGGTCGCGAGGGCCAGCGCGGCGAGGCCGAGCGCCACGGTCGCGCTCCTGCCGACGTCCACGGGCAGCCTCACTCGAACCCACCTCCGCAGCCACAGTAGTCTACGCGACCGGCGGTGAACGGCCCATTCCGGTACAGGCTCCGGCGTCCGATCGGGCGCCTTGCCCGGGAGGCCGGCATCGCCTGCCGACTCCGGCGCGAGAGAACGACGTGAAACGGGCCTCTTGCAGGGCCCGCTACTTGCAGCGTCTCCCAGCATGTCGAGATCCGCTCATGCCACCTTCGTGTTGGCGGCAGCCGCCGGCCTGGTGCTCGCGCCGATGCTGGCGGGGCCTTTGGCGCGGGCGCAGTCCGATCCGCAGGCCCTGCCCAACCTCGGCCGGCAGATCACCCCGCGCGCCCCGCAGGGCTCTCGCTTCCAGGGGCTCAACCCGGGTGTGCCCGAGAGGCCGAACTGGCTCGCCGGGCAGGCCGTCACCACCGTGGTGAGTCCCGACCGCCAGACGCTGCTCGTGCTGACGAGCGGCTACAACCGCGTGTTCCTCGGCGACGGACCCTACGCAAACCAGCCCGACCCTCACGCGTCGAGCGAGTACGTCTTCGTCTACGACATCGCGACCGCCACGCCGGTGCAGACGCAGGCCGTCAGGATCGCGAACACCTACAACGGGATCGCGTTCGACCCGTCCGGCACGGCCTTCTACGTCTCGGGCGGCGTCGACGACAACGTTCACATCGTGAGCCGATCGCCGAGCGGCACCTGGGCCGAGACGCCGGAGCAGCCTCCGCTCGCCCTCGGCCACGGCAACATGGGGCTCGGGCTCGGCCTCGTGGTCGGGCCGGCCGGCCCGGTCAACACCCAGGTGGCCGTCGCCCCCTGCGCGGCCGGTCTCGCCCTCTCGAGCGACGGCAAGCTCCTGGTGGTGGCGAACTACTACAACGACTCGATCACGGTCTTCAGCCGCAGCTTCGGCAACTGGACGAGGACCGCGGACCTCGATCTGCGCCCAGGCAAGAGCAACCCGGCGGCGAGCGGAACGCCCGGCGGCGAGTACCCGTTCTGGGTGGCCGTGAAGGGCAGCGGCGCGGCCGCGACCGCGTACGTCTCGAGCCTGCGGGACCGCGAGATCGTCGTGGTCGACCTGGCCGGCGTGCCGGCGGTGACGGGGAGGATCCGCACGAAGGGCCAGCCGAACAAGATGACCCTCGACGCGGCCCAGGCGCTGCTCTACGTCGCGGAGGACCACACCGACACGGTCGACGTGATCGACACCCGGACGAACGCGATCGTCGAGACCATCCCGCTCGTCGCGCCGGCTTCGGTCATGCCCCGCTGGCTCTCGGGCTTCCGCGGCTCGAACCCGAACAGCGTCGCGCTCTCGCCCGACCAGACGCAGCTCTACGTCACGAACGGCAACCTCAACTGCATCACGGTGGTCGCCCTCGGCGGCCGGGGCGGCCGCTCCCAGGTCGTCGGCCTCATCCCCACCGGCTGGTACCCGAACTCCGTGAGCTTCAGCCGCGACGGCAACCACGTGTACTCGGTCAACAGCAAGTCGCCGACGGGCCCGAACCCCGACTTCTGCTACGCGAGCGGCCCGCCCGGCCACAGGAGCTGCATGGGCGCCAACGAGTACAACCCGCAGCTGGTGAAGGCCGGCCTCCAGAGCTTCCCCCGCCCCACCACGGCACAACTCGCGACCCTCAGCGCACAGGTCGCCCGGAACAACCGCTTCTCCAGCGCCGCGAACGTCAACGACGACATCGTGATGGACCGCGTGCGGGCCGGCGTGCGTCACGTGATCCTGATCGTCAGGGAGAACCGGACCTACGACCAGGTCCTGGGCGACCTCGAGGTCGGCAACGGCGACCCGTATCTCACCGAGTTCGGACGGGCCCTCACGCCGAACACCCACAGCCTGGCCCGCCAGTTCGTCACGCTCGACAACTTCTATGCCAGCGCCGAGACCAGCAACGACGGCTGGCCGTGGACGACCGCGGCTCACGCATCCGACGTGATCGAACGGCAGTACCCGCTCGCCTATGCCGGCCGCGGCCTCAGCCTGGACAGCGAGGGCTTGAGCCGCAACGTCAACGTGGCCCTGCCGAACGCCGCCTACCCCGGCCCCGGCGCCCGGCAGCTGGCCAACCCCGTCACCCCGACGGACCCCGACCTGCTGCCGGGCAACGCCGATGTCGCGGCCCCGGACGGCCCGGACAACGAGCTCAACACCGGCTACCTGTGGGACGCGGCGCTGCGCGCCAGACTCAGCGTCCGCAACTACGGCTTCTTCGTCGACGTGACCCGCTACTCGCTGCCCCCCGGCGAGGGCCACATCCCGCTGGAGCGCATGCCCGCCCTGACCAGCCCGCCGACGATCGTGGCCTACCCCACGAGCGTGTCCCTCGCCCTGCACACCGACCCCTACTTTCGCGGCTTCGACAACGCCTTCCCGGACTACTACCGCTTCAAGGAGTGGGAGCGCGAGTTCGACGCGAACTACGCCGGCGCGGGGGGCGCCGACCTGCCCGCCCTCAGCCTCGTCCGCCTCATGCACGACCACACCGGCAACTTCGACCTCGATCCGGCGAAGAACCCCGCGATCGACGGGGTCAACACGCCGGAGACGCAGCAGGCGGACAACGACTACGCGGTCGGCCTGCTCGTCGAGAAGATCGCGCGCAGTAGGCACGCGGACGAC
>JBGASI010000302.1:0-6023 GCA_044229815.1 Vicinamibacteria bacterium
GACGGGACGCGGCTTTCGCTCGTCATCCGCAACGCCGCCGGCGAGCGCCGCGAGACGCGCGAGCTCGCCGAGCGCCCGGTCCTCGGCCTGAACCTGCCGCGTGCCCTCGCGGCCCGCGGCCTCGCCACGGGCCAGGTGCTGCGACTCTCGGTGTTCGATCCCGCCACCATGCGCAACATGCCGACCCGCTTCGAGGTTAAGGCGCGCGAGATCGTGGTCGCCGCGGGCCGGCCGGTGCCGGCCTTCCGCGTCGAAGGCGAGCTCGCCGGGATCCACACCCGCAGCTGGATCACGGACGTCGGGGAGGTGGTGCGCGAGGAGAGCCCGACCGGCCTGCTCGTCGTGCGAGAGTCGCCCGACCGGGCCCAGGCACTGGCGGTGCCGGGCTCGGTGCAGTCCGACCTGCTGAGCGCCTCGGCCATCGTGCCCTCGAAGCCGCTGCGCATCGACGACCCGACGACCGTCGCCCGCCTGCGCCTGCGGCTGACCGGCCTCGAAGGCCTCGACCCGGCCGACCGTGACGGCGACGGGCAGAGCGTGACGGGCGACACGATCGAGATCCGCGACCCGCGCGACTCGCGCCCCGGTCCGGTCCCCGCCGACCTGCAGCGCTTCCGCGAGCCCGAGCCCCTGATCGAGAGCGACGCGGCGCCGATCCGCGCGGAGGCCCTGAAGGCCGCGGCGGGCGCCAGCCTGCCGCGCTTGCAGGCGGAGCGCCTGGTCCGCCACGTCCACGCGATCCTCGAGAAGAAGCCGACCCTGAGCCTGCCCGACGCGCTCGAGGTCCTGCGGACGAAGGTCGGCGACTGCAACGAGCACACCGCGCTCTACGTCGCCATGGCGCGCTCGCTGGGCCTGCCCGCCCGCATCGCCGTGGGCCTCGTGCAGCTGCGGGGCGCGTTCTACTACCACGCATGGCCGGAGGTGTTCGTGAGCGAGACGGCGGGCCGGGGCCTGTGGCTCCCGGTCGATCCCACGTTCAACCAGGTCCCGGCGGACGCGACGCACGTGCGGCTCGCCCGCGGCGGCCTCGCGCGCCAGGCGGCCATCCTCGGCATGGTGGGACACGCGCGCCTGGACGTGCTCGAGGTCGAGCTGCGCCAGGGCGCGACACCGGTGCTGGTCGGCCGCCCCCCGTCCGACCTGCGGTCGCTCGACCTCGACCTCCCGCGCCGCCGGGGCGGCGGTTGCTGGTCCTCTCCCGCGAGGCGCGGATGATCCGCGTCGACGGCCTCGTCAAGGAGTTCGGCTCGTTCCGGGCGGTCGCGGACGTCAGCCTCGCCGTCGGGCCGGGCGAGATTCACGGTTTCCTCGGCCCGAACGGCGCCGGCAAGACCACCACGATCCGCATGATCGCGGGGCTCCTCAAGCCGACGGCAGGTCGGATCTCGATCGGCGGGCACGACCTCGCGCGCGATCCCGGCGCCGCCAAGCGCGCCCTCGGCTTCATCCCCGATCGGCCGTTCCTGTACGAGAAGCTGACCGCGGCCGAGTTCCTGCGCTTCCACGGCGGGCTCTACGGCCTCGAAGGCGAGCCGCTCGAGGCGCGGGCGCGCGAGCTGCTCGAGCTCTTCGACCTCGTCGCCAGGAAGGACGAGCTCGTCGAGGGCTTCTCGCACGGCATGAAACAGCGCCTCGTGATGTGCTCGGCCTTCCTGCACCGGCCCCAGGCCGTGCTCGTCGACGAGCCGATGGTCGGCCTCGACCCGCGCGGCGCCTTGCTGATCAAGGACGTGTTTCGGGCGATGAGCCGCGACGGGGTCGCGATCCTGATGAGCACTCACACGCTGGAGGTGGCGGCCGAGATGTGCGACCGCATCAGCATCATCCTCGGCGGCCGCATCATCGCCAGCGGCAGCTTCGACGAGCTGCGCGCCATGGCCGGCACCGAGGACGCGGAGCTGACGCCGGTCTTCTTCAAGCTGACCGGCGGATCGGGCTTCCGCGAGAGCGAGTCTTGACCGAGGCCTTTCCGTTCCTGCTGCTGCCGACGCTCTGGGCGGCGCGCAACCGGGCCCGGCGCCGCGAGAAGGGCGACGGCGTGCGCGCGGCCCTGTTCGGGGCCGTGGGCCTCGCCGTCTCGGCGGCGATCTTCGGCGCGGTGTTCTGGCTGAGCTGGCAGCTGCTCGACTACGAGGAGCTCGGCGACTACCTCGTCCGGCTCGGCCTCGGCTGGCTGTTCCTGACGTTTCTTTCCTTCATCGCCTTCAGCGCGATCGTCACCTCGCTCAGCACGTTCTTCCTGTCGGAGGACCTGCGCCTGCTGCTGGTCGCGCCGATCCCCCCCGAGCGGCTGTTCTACTCGCGCTTCGCCCGCACGCTCGTCCAGTCCTCCTGGATGGTGGTCGCCTTCCTGCTGCCGGTCCTGCTCGCCCTCGGTCTCGCCCGCTGCGCCCCGGTCAGCTACTACCTGACGGCGCTCGCGACCGTCGTGCCGTTCGCCCTCGTTCCCGCCGCCCTGGGTTGCCTGGTGACGCTCGGCCTCGTCAGCGTCTTCCCCGCCCGCCGCGCCCGCGACGTGCTGATGCTGATGGGCCTCGTCTTCGCGGTGGCGCTGGTGCTGACACTGCGGCTGATCCGCCCGGAACGCCTGCTCAGCGTGCAGTCGCTGCCCGACGTCACCGCCTTCTTCGCCGGCCTGCAGTCGCCGCTGACGCCGCTGCTGCCCTCGTTCTGGGCCGGCGAGAGCCTCTTCGCGGCCCTGCGCGGCGGCGTCGACCCGCTGCACCTCGCCTGCCTCTGGACGAGCGCCCTCGCCGGCACGCTGGCCGCCCGCGGGGCGTACACGCGCCACTACTTCGCCGCCTACAGCAAGGCCCAGGAGGCCCGCAAGGCGCGCTTCAGCCGCCTGCGCCGGCTCGAGCGGCTGGCGCGCCTGCTGCCCGTCGCCCCGGCCCGCCGCGCGCTGCTGGTGAAGGACGCCAAGGTCTTCCTGCGGGACACCGCCCAGTGGTCGCAGCTGCTGCTCCTGCTGGCGCTGGCGCTCGTCTACGTCTACAACTTCCGCGTCCTCGACCTCGACCGCGTCCCGTACATGAGCGGCCTGATCAAGAACCTCTACGCCTTCGTCAACCTGCTGCTCGCCTCGTTCGTGATGTCCGCCGTCGCCGTGCGCTTCGTCTTCCCGGCCGTCTCCGCCGAGGGCCACGCCTTCTGGATCGTCCGCACCTCCCCCGTGCCGCTGTCGTCGTTCCTGTGGTCGAAGTTCTGGACCGGCTTCGTCCCGATCCTGCTGCTCTCCGAGGCGCTGACGGTCGCCTCCAACCAGATGCTCGGTGTGGCCCCGGCGCTGCGGGTGCTGGCCGCGATCGCGATCGCCTTCATGACGCTCGCCCTCGTGGGCCTCGCCTGCGGGATGGGGGCCCGCTACCCGCGCTTCGGCGCCGAGAACCTGACCCAGGTCGCCGGCTCCTACGGCGGTGTGGCGTTCATGGTGCTGGCCGTGCTCTTCAGCCTCACCGTGACGGCGCTGCTCGCCTGGCCGGCCTCGGTCTACCTCTGGCACGACTACCGCCACCTGCCGATCGCGCCCCGACGGCAGGCCCTGATGGCGGCCTGCCTGCTGGCGGCAGCGGGCCTGAGCGTCTACACCTTCCGCAGCTCGATGCGGCGCGGGGTGAGGGCGCTCGAGGATCTCGGCTGAGCGCGATCCCTGCTAGGATCGATGCCCGAGATGATCAAGAGAAACCCCACCCGCGGCGTGCGCGTCGGTTCGGTCACGCTGGGCGGCGGCCAGCCCGTCGCCGTCCAGAGCATGTGCGCCACCCACACCCAGGACGTCGACGCCACCGTCGAGCAGGCTGAGGCGATCCGCCGCGCGGGCGGGGCGCTCGTGCGCGTGGCCGTCGACAGCCCCAAGGACGTGGTCGCCCTCGCCGAGGTGCGCCGGCAGACGAAGGCGAACCTGGTCGTCGACCTCCAGGAGAGCTACCGCCTGGCCGAGACGGTCGCCCCGCACGTGGACAAGATCCGCTACAACCCGGGCCACCTGTGGCACCACGAGCGGTCGAAGCCCGTGCGCGAAAAGGTGCGCTTCCTGGTGGACGTGGCGCGCGCGCACGACCTGGCGATCCGCGTCGGGGTCAACTGCGGCAGCGTCGACCCGGAGATCAAGGCCCGCTTCCCGCACGACGACGTGGCGGCGGTGGTCGAGTCGGCGCTCGAGCACTGCCGCTACCTCGACGACCTGGGCTTCGAGCGCTACGTCGTGAGCATGAAGGACTCGCACCCG
This sequence comes from Vicinamibacteria bacterium, assembly GCA_044229815.1. GTDB lineage: Bacteria > Acidobacteriota > Vicinamibacteria > Fen-336 > Fen-336 > DATBSL01. The sequence continues at coordinate 4,232 of JBGASI010000302.1, forward strand.
CGCAAGGTGATCGAGGCGAACCGCCGCTTCGCCGAGGCGCGGCCGGACGTGCCGCTGCACCTGGGGGTCACCGAGGCCGGCATCCCGCCCGAAGGTGTCGTCAAGACGCGCGTGGCGTTCGAGCAGCTGCTGTCGCGGGGCATCGGCGACACGCTGCGGGTCAGCCTGACGCTGCCCAACCCGCGCAAGCACGAGGAGGTGAGCGTCGGCCTGCAGATCCTGGCCGACGTGGCCGCGGGCCGCTTCCGCTCTGTGCCGGTCTTCGACGACGACCGGCTCAACATCATCTCCTGCCCGTCCTGCTCGCGCGTCGAGAACGAGCGCTTCGTCGAGCTCGCGCAGAAAGTGAAGGAGATGACCGCCTACGCCGAGCGGCACGCCCTCACGATCGCCGTGATGGGCTGCCGGGTCAACGGCCCGGGCGAGACGGACGACGCCGACCTGGGGCTGTGGTGCGGGCCCACGCACGTCAACCTGAAGAAGAAGACGGCCTCGCTCGGCGCCTTCGGCTACGACGAGATCCTGCCCCGGCTGCGCCAGGAGCTCGACCTGCTGATCGAGCAGCGAGCGAAGACGAAGGTCGCGGACTGAGCCGGGGCCGGCCGCTCAGCGCGGCCGGTCGGGGTGCTTGCCGGCGGAGTCGAGGTCGGCCTCCACCATCAGCTTCGCCAGCTCCTTGAAGGTCACCTTGGGCTGCCAGCCCAGCACGCGACGCGCCTTCGAGGAGTCGCCGAGCAGCAGGTCGACCTCCGCCGGGCGGAAGTACTTCTCGTCGACCTTGACGAAGTCCTTCCAGTCGAGCCCCACGCAGCCGAAGGCCTCCTCGCAGAACTCGCGGACCGAGTGCGTCTCGCCGGTCGCGATCACGTAGTCGCCCGGGGCGTCCTGCTGCAGCATCCGCCACATCGCCTCGACGTAGTCCTTCGCGTAGCCCCAGTCGCGCTTGGCGTCGAGGTTGCCGAGGGCGAGCTTGTCGCGCAGACCGTGGCGGATCGCCGCGGCGTGCCAGGTGATCTTGCGGGTGACGAACTCCAGGCCGCGGCGGGGCGACTCGTGGTTGAAGAGGATCCCGCTCGTCGCGTGCAGGTCGTACGACTCGCGGTAGTTCACGGTGATGAAGTGCCCGTAGACCTTCGCGACGCCGTACGGCGAGCGCGGGTGGAACGGCGTCTCCTCGGTCTGCGGGACCTCGCGGACCTTCCCGAACATCTCGCTCGAGGAGGCCTGGTAGAACCGCGCTTCGGGGCAGACCTCGCGCATCGCCTCGAGCAGCCGCGTCACCCCCACGCCGGTGAACTCGGCGGTCAGGGTCGGCTGCACCCAGGACACGGCCACGAAGCTCATCGCCGCGAGGTTGTAGATCTCGTCGGGCTGGGCCGCGCGCAGCGCGTCGACCAGCGAGCGCTGATCGAGCAGGTCGGCCTGGTGCAGCGTGATTCGGTCGCGCAGGTGCTCGATCCGGTCGAACTTCTCGGTCGAGGCCCGGCGGACCATCCCGTGCACCTCGTAGCCCAGCTCGAGCAGGTGCTCGGCGAGGTAGGAACCGTCCTGGCCGGTGATTCCGGTGATCATCGCGCGCTTCGTCATCGCCGTGGAGGCTAGTGGGAGCGCCGACAGGGCCGCACTCCCGGGGAGGTGCGGGATACCCTCCGGGCCGATGAAGGCCGTGATCCTTGCCGGCGGCCTCGGCTCCCGCCTGAGCGAGGAGACCGTGGTCAAGCCGAAACCGATGGTCGAGATCGGCGGGAAGCCGATGCTCTGGCACATCATGAAGCTGTACTCCGCCCACGGG
>JBGASI010000303.1:0-6014 GCA_044229815.1 Vicinamibacteria bacterium
GCGTTCCACCTGCTGGCGAGGAGCGAGGGCATCCTGCCGGCCCTCGAGTCCTCGCACGCCGTGGCCTGGGTCGTGCGCGAAGCGGCCGCGCTGCGCGGCAAGACCGTGCTCGTCAACCTCAGCGGCCGCGGCGACAAGGACCTCGCCATCCTGGAGCGGCACTCGTGAAGCGGCTGAACGTGCGCGGCAACAGCCCCTACGAGCCGGTGGTCGGCTACTCGCGGGCGGTGCGCGTCGGCAGCCACGTCCACGTGGCCGGCACCACCGCGACGGGCGAGGACGGCAAGCTCGTCGGCCGCGGCGACCCGTACGCGCAGGCGATCCAGTGCTTCCGCAACATCGAGCGCGCGCTGCACGAGGCCGGCGCGAACTTCCGCGACGTGGTCCGCACCCGGATGTACGTCACCGACATCACGCGCTGGGAGGCGGTCGGCCGCGCGCACGGCCAGATCTTCCGCGACATCCGGCCGGCCGCCACGATGGTCGAGGTGAGCCGCCTGGTCGACGCCGAGATGCTGGTGGAGATCGAGGTCGACGCGGTGGTCGGCGAGGACACCACGCAGAAGCTGCCGAAACGGGGGATCCGCGGATGAGCAGGATCGGCGCGCGTTTCGCGAGACGCAGGGCCGAGGGCCGCTCGGCATTCGTGGCGTTCCTGACCGCGGGCGACCCCTCGCTCGAGCGCACGCTGCGCGCGGCGGCGGAGCTCGAGGCCGCCGGCGCCGACGTGCTCGAGCTGGGCGTGCCCTTCTCCGACCCGCTGGCGGACGGCCCGGTGATCCAGCGGGCGAGCGAGCGCGCCCTCGCCCGCGGCGTGACGCTCGCCGGCGTGCTGGAGTGCGTGCGGGCGATCCGGCGCGGCAGCGAGCTGCCGCTGCTGCTGTTCAGCTACTTCAACCCGCTGCTCCAGTACGGGCTCGAGCGCCTGGCCCGCGACGCCAGCGCCGCCGGTGTCGACGGTGTGCTCGTGACGGACCTGCCGCCCGAGGAGGCCGGCGAGTGGATCGCGGCGGCGCGCGGTCGCGACCTCGACACCGTCTTCCTCGCCTCGCCCACGAGCCCGGCGGAGCGGCTCGAGCGGGTGGCCGCGGCGAGCCGCGGCTTCGTCTACGCCGTCAGCCGCACGGGGGTGACGGGCGAGCGCAGCTCGCTCTCCGGCGAGGCGCGGCCGCTCGTCGAGCGGCTGCGCGCGCTGACGGACGTGCCGGTGGCTCTCGGCTTCGGCCTCTCGACGCCGGAACAGGTGAAGGACGCCGCGGCCGTGGCCGACGGCGTCGTGGTCGGGAGCGCCCTCGTGCGCTTCCTGGAGGAGCACCCGGACGGCGACCTCGGGGCTCAGGTGCGATGGCTGACGAGCACGACATAGGCGGGAAGTCGGAGCGGTTGCCCGCGCTGCCGCCGGCGCCCCCGCGGCCGCCGCTGGCCGCTGCGGCCGCGCAGGCGGTCGCGGCGCCGCCGGGCGGCGGCGAGGGCGCGCGCCAGATCGAGGACTACCGCCGGCGCATCGACCAGATCGACGAGCAGCTGATGATGCTGCTCAACGCGCGCTCCGCCTGCGCCGTCGAGATCGGCCGCATCAAGCGCCAGGTGGGGATGCCGGTGTACCAGCCGGATCGCGAGAAGTGGATCCTCGAGCGGGTCGCGCGCAACAACCCCGGGCCGCTCGACAGCGGCGCGGTGCGCCGCGTCTTCGAGCGCGTGATCGACGAGAGCCGGCGGCTCGAACGCCTCGCCGGCCAGGAACGTGAGCAGCAGGAAGGAGTCTAGGTGTCCATGGTCATCGTGATGGAGCACGCCGCCAGCGAGGAGGACGTCCAGAAGGTCATCGAGTCGCTGGTCGAGGTGGGATACGACGTCCACCGCTCGAGCGGCGTCGACTACACGGTCCTGGGCGCCGTGGGCGCGCCGCACAAGCCGATCGACCCGCGGCTGATCGAGGTGCTCCCGGGCGTGCGCGAGGTGGTCCGCGTCTCGGAGCCCTACAAGCTCGCCGGGCGCACGTTCAAGGCCGAGGACACGGTGGTCGACGTGGCCGGCGTGCCGATCGGCGGGCCCGAGGTGATCGCCCTGGCCGGACCCTGCTCCGTCGAGAGCGCCGAGCAGGTGAGCGCGGTGGCGCGGTCGGTCGCGGCCTCCGGCGCGCGGATCCTGCGCGGCGGGGCCTTCAAGCCCCGCACCTCGCCCTACGCCTTCCAGGGCTACGGCGAGGAGGCCCTCAAGTGGATGCGGGCGGCGGCCGACGAGAACGGCCTCGCGGTGATCAGCGAGGTGATGGACCCGCGCCAGATCGAGATGATGATGCGCTACGTCGACTGCCTCCAGGTCGGCGCCCGCAACGCGCAGAACTTCGACCTGCTGAAGGAGCTCGGCCGCGTGCGCAAGCCGGTGCTGTTGAAGCGCGGGCTGTCCTCGACGATCGAGGAGTGGCTGCTCTCGGCCGAGTACGTCCTGTGCGGCGGCAACGGCCAGGTGATCCTGTGCGAGCGCGGGATCCGCACCTTCGAGACCTACACCCGCAACACGCTCGACATCTCGGCGATCCCGGTGGTGAAGAAGCGCTCCCACCTGCCGATCGTGGTCGACCCGAGCCACGGCACCGGGCGGCGCGAGAAGGTGATCCCGATGGCGCGCGCCGCGGTGGCCGCCGGCGCCGACGGCCTGATCATCGAGGTCCACAACAACCCCGAGAAGGCCCTCTCGGACGGGCCGCAGAGCCTGTACCCGGAGCAGTTCGACCGCCTGATGAGCGAGCTGCGCATCATCGCGCCGGTGCTCGGGCGCACGCTGCCGCTGGCGAAGGCCAGGGCCTGACCGCGCCGGCGGGCCCCCTCGTCGCCCGCTCCGACCGCGGACGAGGCGGCCCCTAGCGGCCGGCTGGGAACCGCAGCTCCACCCGGAACGTCTCCGCGCTCGAGACGACGCGCAGCTCCGCGCGGTCGCCGTGCAGGGCCGCCAGGCGGCGCCGCACGTTCTGCAGCCCGATGCCGGTGCCCCGGCGGCCCGGCGCCTCCGGGTCGCGCGGGTTCTCGATCGAGACGTGCAGCGCCTCGCCACGGCGCTCGGCGAGAAGCCGCACCGTGCCGCCGTCGAGCAGCTGGGCGATGCCGTGGGTGACGGCGTTCTCGACCAGCGGCTGCAGGATCAGCGGTGGCACCGCGCAGGCGCGCGCCGCGGCGTCGGCGCGCACCTCGTGGACGAGCCGCTCGCCGAAGCGCACCCGCTCGATCGCGAAGAGCTGCTCGGCCAGGTCCAGCTCCTCGGCGAGCGGGATCGACTCGCGCGAGCCGACGGTGAGGCTGCGGCGGAGGAAGTCGGCGAGGCCCACGCACAGCCGGCGCGCCTCCTCCGGCCGCGCCGCGATCAGGGCGTTGATCGAGTTGAGGCTGTTGAACAGGAAGTGCGGGTGGATCTGCGCGCGCAGCGCCCGCAGCTCGGCCTCGCGCGAGGCGACCTCGAACTCGAGCGCGCGCCGCTCGGCGTCCTGGGAGGCGGTGAACGCGCCGAGCAGGTAGTGCAGCGCCGCGGTCAGCAGGAACAGCACGCCGCCGAGGCCGAGCAGCAGCGGGGCGATCTGCGGCAGCCGTGCGGGCAGGCCGGGCACCGTGCCGAGCCGGTCGAGGGCGGTCGCCCAGCCGCGGCCGACCGCGAGCCACAGCGCGGCCGAGAGCAGCGAGGCGATGAGCTGGGTGGCGAGCGAGCGCGCGAGCCGCGGCAGCGCGAGCGGCGCCGCCTTGCAGACCCAGAACGCGCCCAGGCCGAGGAAGCCGAAGAACAGCGAGAGCGGCACGGCGAAGACGAGCGCCTCGAGCCAGCCGAAGGGCGCCGCCAGCACCAGCTGGCCCGCGATCAGGACGCCGACGATCGCCCACGCCCCGAGGTAGGCGAAGAGCCGCCGCCACTCGGCCAGGATCGGGTGCATGGGCTAGTTCTTGACCTCGACGCCTCCCATGATCGCCGTGCCGGTCACGACGAGGCGCTTGCCGGCGCCGGGCAGCGGCCGCGTCTTGTTCTCGAACCCGCCGAGGAACGCGCTGCCGTGGTTGACGACCTCCCAGTCCTCCGGGACCTTGATCTCGATCCCGCCCCACATCACGAACACGTCCACGACCGCCGCCTTGCCCTCGGGCAGCGAGGCACGTCGCAGGTCGATCTCGCAGCCGCCCATCACCGCCATCGCGCGGCCGCCCTTGAACTCGCGGGAGCCGCCGATCTCGGGCGAGCTCGAGCCCGTCTTCGCGCCGCCCATCACCGCCACCATGTCGAAGACGTCTCCCGCGTCGGCGCCCTGGCGCAGGGCGGGAGGCCGCAGCGCGCGGAAGGCGATGTTCGCCCCCACGAAGAACAGCAGCATCGCCCACACGCCGAGCATGGACATGCGGCCGAAGCTCACCAGCAGGAAGCCGACCCCGGCCGCGATCCAGACGACGGCGCCAGCGCCCTGGTGGGGCGGCGAGAGCCACTTCGTGACCCCGACCGCCACCAGGACGAGCGGCCAGAAGCGGAACACGGCCCCGGCGTCCATCAGGCCGAGGCTGTCCAGGGCGAGCACGAGCCCGGCGCACATGATCGTCAGGCCGACGATCAGCCGGGGCGTCACGCGGAAGTCGGGGGACGTCTCCTCGGGGTTCATCCTGTGCCTCCGCTCATAAGTTACGGTCGAACAGTCGTTTCCGGAAGCCGTGAATCGGCGAAACACCGGGCGCTGCCGGCGGACGGCGGGCCTTTCGGGCCTAGAATGCGAGGCAAGGGCGAGAGGCGATGATCGGGCGCACGCTGTCACATTACCGCATCGTGGAAGAGCTCGGCCGCGGGGGCATGGGCGTCGTGTACCGCGCGCTCGACACCAGCCTCGGCCGCGAGGTCGCGCTCAAGGTGCTCGGCCCGGCCGGGGGGCGCGACGGCGAGCAGGAGCGCCGGCTGCGAGTCGAGGCGCGCGCCGCGGCCGCCCTCGCGCACTCGGCCGTGGCCGTCGTCTACGAGATCGACGAGGCGGACGGGGCGACGTTCATCGCGATGGAGCTCGTGCGCGGCCGCCCGCTCGCCGTGCTGCTGGCGGAGACGCCGCTGCCGATGGAACGCGCGCTCGACGTCGCGCTCGAGGTGGCCCAGGGCCTCGCCGAGGCGCACGCCCGCGGCGTCGTCCACCGCGACCTGAAGCCCCGCAACGTGATGCTCACCGAGTCCGGGCACGCCAAGATCATCGACTTCGGCCTGGCCAAGCTGCTGCGCCCGCGCCCGCCCTTCGAGAGCGGCGCGGACACCCCGGACTGGGGCGACACCGACCCCGGGCGCATCCTCGGCACCGCCGCCTACATGTCGCCCGAGCAGGTGCGCGGGACCGAGGTCGACGCCCGCAGCGACGTGTTCGCCTTCGGCGCGCTGCTGTACGAGATGCTCGCGGGCGAGCCCGCGTTCCGCCGCGAGACCGGCGTCGAGACGCTGCACGCGGTGCTCAAGGAGCCGGCGCCCCGGCTCCACGACGGTGGCCTCGGCGCCGCCGCGCCCGTGCTGCAGCGCGTCCTCGACCGCTGCCTGGCCAAGAACCCGTCCGACCGCTACGCCTCCGCCTCCGACCTCACGGCCGACCTGCGCGAGGCCCGCCGCCGGCTCGACGCGCCGGCCGAGAAGCCGGCTCCCGCGCCCGCCGCGCGCCCGGCGGAGCGGCCGTCCGGTCCTCTCCGCGTGCTGATCGTCGACGACGAGGAGCCCGCGCGCGTCCTCCTCCGCGAGTACCTCGGCCGCGCCGCGGGAGTCGAGATCGTGGGCGAGTGCCGCAACGGCTTCGAGGCGGTGAAGGCGGTCAACGAGCAGCGCCCCGACCTCGTCTTCCTCGACATCCAGATGCCGAAGCTCAACGGCTTCGAGGTGCTGGAGCTGCTCGGCGACGACGTGTGCGTCGTCTTCGCGACCGCGTTCGACGACCACGCCATCCGCGCCTTCGAGGTGAACGCCGTCGACTACCTGCTGAAGCCGGTGTCGCCCGAGCGGGTGGCGGCCGCCCTCGACCGCGCGCG
>JBGASI010000304.1:0-6014 GCA_044229815.1 Vicinamibacteria bacterium
GGCCGCGACTGCCCAGGGCCTCGGGCGTGACGCTCGCGCCGGCGATGGGCCGCCCCGCATCGTCCACCGTTCGGCCGGTCACATACCCGCCGTTGCCCAGCACGACGTCCGCGGCGGCGTCGTCGCGCTCGCTGACGACAACCTGCGCGAGACCCGGCGCGCGCCCGCCGGCGCGAGCGACGACCCAGTACTCGCCCGGCGGGATGCCGGCCGCGGTGAAGCGGCCGCCGGAGTCGGTCGCATCCACGGGCGGTGGCTGCGCCCACCCCTGGGCGAACAGACGCACGCTCGCACCAGCGACAGGCTTGCCCGCCTCGTCTCGCACGGTGCCGGACAGCGTCGGCCCGGCGAACAGGAACAGCTCGAGGCGCAGGCCGGCCCGCGCGTCGGCTCGCGTCGCCGGCCCGTAGCCTCTCGCTCGCGCGACGATGCTGACCCTGCCGCGGCCGATGCCCTCGAGCCGGAACCGGCCCCTGGCGTCCGACACGGCCTCGTTGCGCGCCACCTGCTCCTGCCAGTCGCCCGGCATCGGCAACCCGCCCTCGAGAGCGACTCGGGCGCCCGCCACCGGCGCCTTCGTTGCGGCGTCGAGCACGACGCCCGTGATTGCGCCGCCCTTCTCGAGCTTCACGCTCAGCGCCGCGGCCCTGACGGGCGCCTCACGCGCGACCCGGAACCCGCGGGCCTCCACCGTCAGCGACCATGGCCCCGCCGGCATCCGCTCCAGCCGCGCGCGGCCGTCCTTCGAGGTGACCCCGGATCGGAACTTCTCCACCCTCAACTGCATCCCGTCGTAGGCGCCAACGGTTGGCAAGGCGGTCACCAGCGCGCCTTCGATGGGCCGCCCCGACGCATCGACCACCGTGACGTCGACGGCCGAGGGTGAAGCAGGCCGCACTGCTCGGGGCACCGGGCGGCGTTGCTTGATCGGCGCCGTGCCCGTCGGCTTGGCGACCTTGGCTGGCGCGCCGGCCGTCGGCTGCTGCTGCGGGCCGGCATGAAGGCCGGCCGCCGCGAGCAGGACGCCAAAGACACACGACAGGCGATCGGGCCCACAGCGACGCATCGTGCTCTCTCCACGGACATCCTAAGCGCACGCCCTTCGCCGTCAAGGGCGCGACGCCCGAAGCAAGCACCTTGGCAGCGCCGGGGCCACCGCGTCACCCGGCTCGAGCCGGGGCCTGTCGGCGGCGCATTTCGTCGAGACCCACCCGACGACGGGCGCGAGATAGCCTATGCTCTCCGGCAAGAGCGGCAGGTGCCGCGCGAGGGACCGACATGAGTGGACAGCTCGCGGTGGAGCAGGACGATCGAACGGCGGCGGCCACTTCCGCCGAAGAGTGGAAGAACACGATCCTCGCGGGCCTCGCGAACTACATCGACGCGGGCTCCATCGTCTCCGGGTCGGCGGCGCTCGCGCTCTGGGCCACGGCCTACAACCTCAGCCCCACCTTCATCGGCGTGCTGGGCGCCTTCAGCGCGAACGCCATTTCGGCCGGCGTGGGCGCGCTGATCGGCGGGCGGCTCTGCGATCTCTTCGGGCGCAAGAGGATCTACCAGTACGACATGCTGTTCTACGCGTTCGGCATGCTGTGGCTCGTCTTCGCCGTGCAGCCATGGATGATCGTCGTGGGCTTCATCCTCGTCGGCCTCGCGGTGGGCGCGGACATTCCGGCCTCGTGGTCGCTGATCGCCGAGATGGCGCCGTCCGGCAAGCGCGGCAAGCACAGCGGTGTGGCGCAGGTGCTCTGGTATCTCGGCCCCGTGACGGTGCTGGCCCTGTTCTTCGTGCTGGCGCCGCTAGGGATCCTCGGCGCGCGCATCGTCTTCGCGCACCTCGCGATCATCGCCATCGCGCTGACGCTGCTGCGCGCGCGCATGAAGGAATCCGCGCTGTGGGAGGACGCCGCCGCGAAGCGCGCCAGCGACCCCGGCGCGCAGCAGGCCAGCATCAGCGCGCTGTTCACGCCCCGGCACCTGAGGTCGATGCTCTTCCTCGTCGGGATGTACGGGATCTGGAACCTCTGGGCCGGCACCAACGGCTTCTTCTTCCCCTACATCCTGCGCACCGTCGGCTCGCAGAGCCAGGCGGCGAGCGTCGCGATGCAGGCGGCGGGCTTCTTCGTCGCCATGCTCTCGATCGGCCTCGTCTTCATGCGCTACTCGGACAAGGTCAACCAGCGGCTACTCTTCGGCGTGGCCGCCGTCATCCAGATCATCGGAATGGCGCTGCTCGCCCTGTTCCCGCTCACGACACCGATCGCGCTCGCGTACCTGACGCTCGTCTGGTTCGGTTCGGGATTCGGGGCCCAGTCGTTCTTCCAGCTCTGGAGCGCGGAGCTGTTCCCGACGCTGATCCGCAGCACCGCTCAGGGCCTCACGTTCGCCGTCGTGCGCATCGGGCTCGGCCTTTGGAGCTTCTTCGTACCGGTGCTCACGCAGACGGGCTTCACGCGGCTCGCCTGGATCCTGACCGGCTTCCTGGTCGTGAGCGGGCTCATCGGCACGATCTGGGCGCCGCGGAACGAAGGCAAGTCGCTCGATCAGATCCAGGCGGAGCGCGCCTGAGGGTAGGTTGGCGGAACTACTCGAGCTCGGTCAGTGATCTGGCGAGTCCTCGAGACCGCGGGCTGAACCTGGCGCCGAACGGCGAAAGAAGCTGTAGAACGTCGGCAGCAGGAACAGAGTCAGGGCGGTCGACGTGATCAGCCCCCCGATGACCACCGTCGCCAGAGGCCGCTGTACCTCGGCCCCCAGGTCCGTCGCCAGCGCCATCGGCAAGAAGCCGAGCGACGCCACCAGCGCCGTCATCAGGACCGGGCGCAGCCGCGTCGCGCACGCGCGGCGCAGCACTTCGAAGGTGTCCAGGTTCGAGCTCGCCTCCAGCACGCGGATCTGCGTCATCAGGACGACGCCGTTCAGCACAGCGACCCCGAACAGCGCGATGAAGCCCACGCCGGCGGAGATCGAGAAGGGCAGGCCGCGCAGGGCCAGCGCGAGCACTCCTCCCACCGCGGCGAACGGCACGTTGAGGTAGATGAGCAGCGCGGGCTTCAGCGAGCGGAACGTGAAGTAGAGCAGCGCGAAGATCAGCGAGAGGGCCAGCGGCACGACGACCCTCAAGCGATCGGTCGCCGCCTGCAGGTTTTCGAACTGGCCGCCCCAGCGGATGTGGTACCCCGCCGGCAGGCCGACCTCCCGCTCGAGTCGCCGCCTTGCCTCCGCGACGAAGGACGCCACGTCGCGGCCGCGCACGTTCGCCTCGACCACGATCCGGCGGCGGACCGCCTCCCGGCTCACCTGCGCCGGGCCGGTGTCGAGCTTGATCTCGGCGAGCTGGGCGAGCGGCACGCTCACGCCGGAGGGCGAGGCGACCGGCACGTTGCCGAGGGCCTCGAGGCTGCGAGTCGACTCGTCGTCGAGGCGCACGGCGAGCGAGAATCGCCGTTGACCCTCGAAGACGGTGCCGACGATCCGCCCGGCGCGCGCCGCCTCCACCGTGTCGAGCACATCGCCGACCGAGATGCCGTAGCGAGCGCAGCGGTCGCGATCCACCTTGACCCGGATCACCGGGAGGCCGGCGGTCTGCTCGAGCTTCACGTCCGCGGCGCCGCGGACCCCGGCCACGACCCGCGCGATCTCGTCGCCCTTCTTTCGCAGCACCTCGAGGTCGTCGCCGAAGAGCTTCACGCCGACGTCGGAGCGGACCCCGGCGATCAGCTCGTTGAAGCGCATCTCGATCGGCTGCGTGAAGGAGAAGCCCACCCCGGGCACCGACTCCCCGAGCGCGGCGCTCATCTTCTCGACCAGCTCGCCCTTGCTTCGGGCCGTCGTCCATTCCGAGCGGGGCTTGAGCATCACGAAGACGTCGCCCTGCTCGATGCCCATGACGTCCGTGGCCAGCTCGGGGCTGCCGGAGCGGCTGACCACCGTGATCACCTCCGGGAACCGCTTCAGCACCCTCTCGATGCGGCCGGTGCTGGCGGCGACCTCCGAGATCCCCACGGACGGCGGGCGGATCGCGCTCACCGAGATGTCGCCTTCGTCGAGCCGCGGGATGAACTCCCCGCCGAGCCGCGTCGCGAGGAAAAGGCCACCGAGGATCGCCAGCACGCTCGCGCAGACGACCTGCGGCCGGTGCGCGAGACAGACGTCCAGCGCCCGCAGGTACACCTGGCGCAGCCGTCCCACGAACCGTGGCTCGGACTCGTGATCGGTCTTCGTGAGAAACAGCGACGCGAGCACGGGCGTGAGCGTGAGGGTCAGCACGAGCGACGCCGCGAGAGCGAAGACCACGGTCCAGGCCATCGGCTTGAACGTCTTCCCCTCGATCCCGCCCAGGGTCAGGAGCGGGAGGTAGACGATGATGATGATGCCGATGCCGAAGGTGATCGGCCGGACGACCTCGTGGGCGGCCTCGGCCGTGAGCGCGCGAACAGTCTTGTGGCGGCCCTCGGGCTCGCCAAGCCGCCGGCACACGTTCTCGACCATCACCACCGCGCCATCGACGATCAGGCCGAAGTCGATGGCGCCCAGGCTCATGAGGTTTGCGGAGATGCGCGACTCCACCATCCCGGTGAACGCGAGCAGCATCGACAGGGGGATGGCCGTGGCCACGATCAGTCCCGCCCGGACGTTGCCGAGGAAGGCGAAGAGGACGGCCACCACCAGCACCGCGCCCTCGAGCAGGTTCGTCTCGACCGTGTGGATGACGCGGCGCACGAACAGCGAGCGGTCGTAGTAGGGGACGATCCGCACCCCCTCGGGCAGCGACGGCTGCAGCTCGTCGATCGCCTGGCGCGCCCGCGTCGCCACCTGCAACGCGTTCTCGCCTGCCAGCATCTGGACGAGCCCGATCACGGTCTCGCCGCGGCCGTCGATCGTCGCCACGCCGATGCGCAGCAGCGAGCCCTCGCGCACCTGGGCAACGCTGCTGACGGTGACGGGCGTGCCGTCCGCGCCCGTCTTCAGCACGATCCGCTCGATGTCGGCCAGCGACTCCACGAGCCCCTCCCCGCGCAGGACGTACTGCTCGCGGTTGTGCTCGATGTAGCCGCCCCCGGCGTTGCGCGTGCCCCGCCCCACGGCCTCGAACACGTCCTTCAGCGCGATCCGGTAGGCGAGGAGCTTCGTCGGGTCCACCACCACCTGGTACTGCTTCGGCAGCCCGCCCCAGGTGTTCACCTCGGTGACGCCGGGAACGGCGCGCAGGCGCGGCGCTATCAGCCAGTCGAGGATCGTCCGCCTTTCCATCGCGGAGACGCCCTCCCCCTCGACCGTGAACTGCAGCACGTCGCCGAGCCCGGTCGTGAGCGGCCCCATCTCGGGGTTGCCCAGGCCTGGCGGGATCGCCTCACGCGCCTGCGCCAGGCGCTCGCCGACGAGCTGGCGGGCGAAGAACACGTCGACACCGTCCTCGAAGACCACCGTCACGGCCGAGAGCCCGTAGCGGGAGGTCGAGCGGATCTCGTGAAGCCGCGGCAGGCCGTTCATCGCCGCCTCGACCGGGTAGGTGATGAACTGCTCCATCTCGACCGGGCCGAGCGCGGGGGCCTTGGTGAGGACCTGGACCTGCACGTTCGTGATGTCGGGGACGGCGTCGATCGGGAGCTGCGTCAGCGAATAGCCGCCGCCGAGCGCCAGCAGCACGGCCGCCATCAGGACCAGCGGCCGGTTGGCGAGGCTGAAGTCGACGATTCTCCTCAGCACGTCACTCCTCCTCCACGAGCGACGCCTTGGCGAACTCGGACTTCAGGACGAAGCTGCCCTCGGTCACGATCAGGTCGCCCGCCTTCACGCCCGAGAGGACCTCGGTGAAGCCCTCGAAGGTGTGGCCGGTCTCGACGAAGTGACGAGCGAAGCTGCCGGGCTGCTTCTGAACGAACACCGTCGTCCTGCCCTCGAGCACCTGGAGCGCTGACTGCGGCACCGCCACGACGGCTCTCGCCTCCGCCTGGGGCTTGGGCACGTGGACCTGCGCCTTCACGAACATCCCGGGGCGCAGCTTCTCCGTG
>JBGASI010000305.1:0-6009 GCA_044229815.1 Vicinamibacteria bacterium
CGGCCTGGCGCAGTGGCGCGCGTGCGTCGAGCGCCGGGCGATCCAGGAGCGGGCGGCGGACCGGCGGCGGGAGATCGTGCGCGGGATCGCGGGTGGCCTGTCGTGACGATCCACCTCTTCACGCCGCCGACCCAGGCCGCCCGCGACCGCGTGACCGCGCTGGAGATGGAGCAGCTCAACCGCCGCGTCGAGGAGGCCCGAGTCGAAGAGGCAGCCCGCCGCGCAGCCATCCTCGACGACATCTGGCGCGAGACACACCCGCGGGTGCTGCGGGCGCAGCGGCGGCAGGCGTGGCGGCGCGACCGCCGCGAGTGGCTGCTCCTGCTGTGCGTGTTCCTGCTCGCGGCTCTGGTCGCGCGCGTGGTGCTCCGGTACGCCGACCAGATCGACGGGTGGGCGCGATGACGCGCCCCTTGGCCGACTGCGCCCCGATCGCGCTGGGTGTCGTCGCGGGCCTGCTGATCGCCGCGGGTGTCGGGCTGCCGGTCGGCTGGCCTGAGGTCTGCGCCTCGCTGCTGCTGGCCGGAGCGATCGACCTCGCCGCGCGTCGGAGCGTCAGGTGAGCGGCGTGGCCGAGCCCGTGGACCGCGACCGCAGCGGCTGGGCGCTGGTCTGGCCCGTGGCCGTGCTCGCCGCGCTGACGCTGCTGCTCCGGGCCTGGCTCGCGGCGGGGGGCTCGCTGTGAGCGCCCCCGCGATCGTGCGCAACCCCCGCGAGCAGTGGCTCCAGGCGCGCCGCGAGCTGGTGACCGCCTCCGACGTGGCGGCAATCATCGGCGAGGACCCGCGCCGCGGAGCCCTCGCCGTCTACGCCGCGAAGGTGGGCGACGTCGAGACGGCCGAGACCGTGGCCATGCGCCGCGGCCGGCGCTTCGAGGCGGCGATCGCCGACGACTACGCCGACCAGACCGGCCGGCCGGTGTCGAGCCTGGGCGAATACGAGATCACGCGCCACCCGGACATCCCGTGGCTCGGCGCGACGCTCGACCGGCTCACGGGCGGGTCTCCGTCTACGCCCGGCCCCTCTGGCGAGACCGTCCTCGAGTCGCGGATGGGCCGGGTCGTTGGCACCGTGCCGCTGCAGATCAAGATGGCGATCGGCTCCGCGCGCGAGTGGAAGGACGAGCCGCCGCTCCACTACGTGGTGCAGGTCCAGACCGAGATGGCGTGCTACGGCGCGGCGTGGGGCGCGCTCGCGGCGCTCGTCGGCCCCGGGCCGCTCGCCGCCGTCGACCTGGTGCGCGACGACGCCTTCTTCGCGGCCCTCGTCCCGCAGCTTGAGCGCTTCCGCTGGCACGTCGAGAAGCGCATCCCGCCGCCGGCCGACGCGACGCCGGGCACGAGCAAGGCGATCCGGCTCCTGTGGGCTGGCGAGGACGGCGCGACGCTCCCGCTCGGCGACGAGGAGCTGGCGCTCGTCACCAGCTGGGAGCAGGCGAAGGCGCGCGTCGCCGCGGCGAAGGAGACGTCCGACCTGATCGAGAACCAGCTGCGGGCGCGGCTGCAGACGGCGAGCTTCGGCGCGCTGCCTGACGGCCGCTTCCTCACGCTGAAGCTGACCAAGCGCGACGGCTACGAGGTGAAGCCGACGAGCTTCCGAACACTGCGGGTCATGAGCCCGCGCATAAGGGGAGGGAAGTAGCACGATGGGAACCGAGACGCCGACCACCGCCGCGCCCGAGGCTCCGAAGCCCGAGGCGGTCGCCACCACGAAGCCGGCCCCGCTGCCGGTCCTGTTCGACCCCGACGACGCCGTCTCCCTCTACATGGACGTCGCCGTCTTCGCGCAGCTGCAGCGCGTGGCGCGCCTGATGTCCTCGGCGGGACTGGTCCCGACGCACCTCCGCGGCGAGGACCACCTGTCCGACTGCGCCCTGGTCGCGGCGCAGGCGTTCCGCTGGCGCATGGACCCCTTCGCGATCGCGCAGCACACCTTCGTCCTGAGCGGGAAGCTCGGCTACGAGGGCAAGCTCGTCGCGGCCGTCGTCAACTCGAACCGCCGCATGGCGCGCGCGCTCGACTACGCCTACAGCGGCGAGGGCCAGGAGCGGAAGGTCATCGTCTCCGGCCGCCTGCGCGGCGAGGATAAGGACCGGACGGTCGAGGGCAAGGCGAAGGACTGGGCCACCACGAACGAGCAGTGGAAGAAGAACCAGGACCAGATGCTCTCCTACCGCGGCGCGCGCGAGTGGGCCCGGCGCCACATGCCCGAAGCGCTCCTGGGCGTGTCGTCGGACGACGAGGTCCGCGAGACGGTCGAGCTCGAGCGGCAGGCGGACGGAGCCTTCGCGGCTCCGCGGCCGGCGCTCGAGGTGCTGACCGAGCGGCTCCAGGCGTCGGCCGCGCCCGGCGTGACGGCGACGGTCACGGAGGCGAAACCGGCCGCGGCCCCGAAGGACTGCCCGCACCCGGCCGTCCCGCCCTCGCGCGTCGCGCAGCTCGGCCCCGGCCAGGCGCTGGTGTGCGCCGACTGCGGGACGGAGCTGACGAACCCCGACGCGCAGCCCTCGCGCGAGCCCGGGTCCGACGACGGCCCGGAACCGTCCGCGCCCGCGCAGCGCAAGCCCCGCGGCCAGAGCCGGCTCGCGGAGTAGCAGATCACCACGAAGCGAACGCCGGCAGGCCGCCAGCAAGAAGGGCCAACCAGGGCGTGACGGGCGGGAGAGACCGCCACTTACAGGGGAGGCAAGCGTGCCAGATCCGCAGGCGTTGAGCGTGACGGTGCCCGAGAAGGTGCTGTCTTCGATCATCGAGGCGCAGGTCGTCGCCGCACTAGGCAACAAGGACGAGGTGATGCGCGGCATCGTCCAGGCCGTGCTCGCCCGCAAGGTGAGGCCGGACGGCCAGGAGTCCACCAGCTCGTACGAGAACAACACGCCGATGCTTCAGGCGCTCTGCTCGCGTTACGTGCGCGAGGCGACCGAGGCGGCGATCAAGTCGTGGCTGGAGAAGAACCGAGCGAAGTTCGAGGCGGAAGTTCAGAAGGCCCTCACGGCCGGGAGCAAGGACATCGCGTCACAGCTCGTCGCCGGATTCACGCTGGGGGCCAGCCGCCACAACAACGGATTCGTCGTCACTGTGACCTCGCAGCAGGGGACCGATCGGTGAGCGAGCTGCGAGTCGTCTCAGTCGAGATCCGAGACGTCCTGGGGGCGCGGGAGTTCGCGCTCGAGCCCGGCCGGGTGACGGTCTTGTCGGGCCGCAACGGCAGCGGCAAGTCGACCGCGCTGACCGCCGTCCAGGCGGCGATCGGCGGCGGCTCGCTGGCGAAGCTGGCGCGCGTCGATCCAGGCGGCGCGGAGACCGAGCCCGAGGTGGTGCTCGTCCTCCGCGGCGCCGGCCAGGAGACGTACCGCGTCGAGCGCACGGGCGAGAAGGTGCGCGTGCGCGCGCGGGTCGGCGACACGGCCGGCTTCGAGGACGTCGTGCGCCCGCAGGCCTGGCTCTCAGGCCTGTACGACGGCGGCGGGGCGAACCCGGTGAAGTTCCTGACGGCGCCGGACAAGGAGCGGGCCATCATGCTGCTCGAGGCGCTGCCGCTGCGCTTCGACCGAGGCGAGTTGCTCGCCGAGATGGGTGTCGCTCCCGCCGAGCTCCCGCCGATCCCCGTCGGGCTGCACCCGCTCGAGGAGGTCGGCCTCATCCGCGACGCGGTCTTCCGCGCGCGCACCGGCGTCAACCGCGACCAGCACGGGAAGGCGGCAGCCGCCGAGCAGACCAGGCGGAACGCCCCCGCGGCGGTGCCGGACGATCCGGGCGGCGAGGCGCAGGCGGCGGCCGAGGCCGCGGCGATGCTCCTCGGCCAGGAGATCGCGACCGCCGAGGCGAAGGCCGAGGCCGCCGAGCGCGCCGCGATCGCCGACGCGAAGGCGCGCGTGCAGGTGGCCGAGCAGCGGGTCGCCGGGTCGTTCAGGGCCCAGGCCGCGAAACTGCGCACGGCGCACGAGGCGCAGGCCGCCGAGGTCCGGGCGGCGGCCGAGCGCCGCGTGGCCGAGCTGCTCGCGGAGACCGAGACGGCGATCGACTCCCTCCGCTCGAAGGGCGAGGACGAGCTCGAGGCCGACCAGGCGCAGGCCGACGCCCTAGTGACCGCGGCCCACGATGCCCGTGAGGCCTCCCGGGTGACGACGCGGGCGATGCGCGCCGACCTGGCACAGCAGCAGGTCCGGCTGGTCGAGCTGCGCGCCCAGCGTGACGCCGCGGCCTCCGCTCGCGCCCTCCACGAGCAGGCGCGGAAGTTCGACGCCGAGGCCGAGCAGCTCGCGGCCGAGAGCGCTCGCCTGACCGCCGCGATCGACGCCCTCGACGCGCACCGGCGCCGGATGGCCGAGCACCTGCCGATCCCCGGCCTGTCGATCGAGGGCAAGGAGATCCGCGTCCACGGCGTGCCCTTCGAGCAGCTCAACACCGGGCAGAGGGTGGCGATCGCGGTGCAGGTCTCGACCCTGCGCGCGAAGGGCCAGCGGCTGCCGGTCGTGTGGGTCGACGGCGCCGAGGCCCTCGACTCGGAGCACTTCGAGGCGCTCGTCGCGGCGCTCCAGGCGGCCGGCGTCCAGGCCTTCGTGGCGCGCGTGACCGACACGGACCTGCAGGTCGAGGCGGTGGCGTGATGCGCCACCTCTACCGGATCGCGGGACGTAGCGGCGTGGACCTCGTCGCGGCCGTCTCGCCGATCGAGGCGCTGGCGATGTGGGAGGCGCACCGGGGCTCGCGGCTCCCGGTCGACTGCGCGGCGGACACGACGGAGTGCCGGCAGATTCCCGACGACCAGGTGGTCGGGCCGGGCGATGCGACGGCAGGGCAGCTCGCGGGGGTCGCGGGCGGATTCGTGCTGGCCGAGGACGTCACGCCGGGCGAGGACGTCGTGCTGGCGCTGGGAGGACGGCGATGAAGAAGACGCGGACGGCGGCTCCGAATACCCGATCGGTCGAGGTTCCCAACACCGGCTGGATCGTCAGCGGTCAGCGCCTGGCGAACGCCCTGAGCGTTGCGGTCGCGGCGATCGGCCCGCTCGACTTCGAGGACAAGCGGCGGCTGCTGCGCTGGCTCTGCGACGTCTTCATGGTCGACCCCGCGAAGCTGGTGCAGTGATGAGCCGCTACCGATGGGACGGGTCAGAGCGGGACGCCTACGACGAGGGACACCGCGCGTCATCGTGGGCGAGCAACCCCCACGACCGCTACGGAGACCACGAAGAGCGCCAGCGCCACGACGCCTACTCGGAGGGCTACGAGGACCGGCGGCGAGAGCGGGAGCGCGAGGAGGAACGCCGGCAGGAAGAGGCCGCCGAGGAAGCGCGCGCCCGCCGCGCAGCCGAGGAGCGCGCCTGGGAGGACGAGGCGGAGGTGCGCCAGTACGAGGAGCAGCCGGGACCGGAGATTGAGCCGGGAGGCGCCGCGTGACCGTCCACACCGCCGACCGCCTGACCTGGCCCGAGGTCGCGCTGCTCGCAGCCGCCGGGACGCTGCTGCTCCTCGCCCTCGCCGGGATGGCTCTGTCCTTGGAGTGGCTCGCCGCCGCCGCGGCCGTGGTCGCCGCGCTCGTCGGCTTCGCGGCCATCGTCGTCGGGCTGGAGCACCTGTGACCGCCGGCCCCTTCCCGGCAAGCGGGCTCGACGTGCGCGATCAGCTTACGGTCGTGCTGGCTATCGCCCGGCGCGAAGGCGTCACGATCAGCGATCGGCTGTTCAACGCCCTCGCCGCCCGCAGCCTGCCGGACCAGCTGCGCGACGTGCGCGAGACGCTCCAGGCGCTCGAGGGCCGGCTCGCCCGGCTGGAGCAGCAGGCGCGGACCGAGCCGCACCAGGCGGGGCTCGACCTGTGACCGGCCTGGTCATCGACCTCTTTGCAGGCGGCGGCGGCGCCAGCGCCGGCCTCGAAGCCGCCCTCGGCCGGCCAGTCGACATCGCGATCAACCACGACCCGGTCGCGCTCGCCGCGCACAAGGCGAACCACCCGGCAACGCGCCACCTGGAGGCCGACATCTGGGAGGTGCGCCCGCTGGACGCGAC
>JBGASI010000306.1:0-5966 GCA_044229815.1 Vicinamibacteria bacterium
GAGCCCGCGGTAGTGGGGCAGGAGGTCGACGACGCGCGCGCCCGACTCGCCGGCGGCCTGTTCGACCCGGGCGTGCGCCTCGGCGAACGGGTAGCGCGCGTCGAGCGGATTGCCGAACAGCGGGAAGATCGCGACCACCAGCGGCACGCCGCGCTCGCGGCACATCCCGGCGATCGCCTTGAGCGCCCGGCGGCCGGCCACCCAGCCGGCGTAGTCCTCCGCGTACATCGAGCGGAAGCCCTCGATGCGCCGGCGGTTCTCCACCGTGGCCCGGACGCGGCCGCGCACGAGCCGCAGCAGCGCGGAGCGGTCGAGGAACGACGGGGGGCCCGCCGCCCGCTGCTCCTCCACCCAGTCCGCCGCCCGGCGCGCCTCGGCCGCGTTCGCGTCCTCGCTGTCGTTGAGGACGTAGCCGAGCACCACCACGTCCGGCCCGTAGGCGAAGCCCTCGGCGTCGAGCTTGGCGGCCTCCTGCACGGTGTTGAGCCCGGGCTCGCCGAGGTTCACGGCCTGCCACGCCTCGCCCCGATCGCGTGCGAGCAGGCGCTCGAGCCGCTGCGGCCAGGCGTCGTCGAAGAGGACGCCGGTGCCCCAGGTGAACGAGTCGCCGAGACACAGGGCCCGGCGCAGCCCGGGCGGCTTCGGGATCGCCCGCTCGAGATCGCGATAGCCCCGCGCGTTCTTCGGCCCGCTGCCGCGCCGCTCGGGGCGCACCGGCGCGTAGCCCGTGGCGGTCTCGCGGTGCGCCAGCAGGCGGACGGCGGCTTCGGCGAGCAGGAAGGCGACGCCGAGACCGAAGGCGAGGAGCGCGATCTCGGCGCGCCGCGAGGGGCCGGGCACGGCCCATGATAATGCGTCGGCGCGTCGCGCAGGCCGCCGCGGGCGAGCGTGGTACGATGCCGGCGCGCCATGTCCCCGCGCCGATCCTGCCGGGAGCCGTCCCTCGTCGGCGCAGCCTCTCGCGCCGGCGTCCTGCTCGGCCTGCTTTGCGCCGCCGCGGGGCCGGCCTCGGCCCAGTCGACCGACCGCGACACCGACCGCATCGACATCACCGGCCGCCAGAACCTGACGCTCGGCTCGGGCGCGCGCGCCTATGGCATGGGCGGCGCCTTCCTGGCCCGCGCGGACGACGCGACCGCCGCGTCCTGGAACCCGGCGGGCCTGAGCTACCTGCGGCTGCCGGAGGTCTCGCTGGTGGGGGCCTCGAACTCGTTCCGGATCGAGCGGGGCGCCGACAGCGACGACTTCGACGGGAAGGCGGTCGACTTCGCGGCCTTCACCTGGCCGATCGGCATCGGCGAGTTCGGCGGCGCCGTCCAGCTCAGCTACCAGCGGGCGATCTCCTTCGACGGCCGGCGCGCCATCCGCCTGTTCAACGCGGGCGGCCAGCTCGACACCGTCGAGGACGGCCACAGCAACGGCGGCTTCGACGTGTACGCCCTCGGCACCGGGCTGCGCCTCACGCGCCGGCTGCGGCTCGGCTTCACCGTGAACCGCTGGGCGAACGGCTACCAGCAGTCGCTCGAGCGCACGCTGCTGAAGGAGACCTCGCGGCCGCGGCGCGACTTCGACCTCGACTTCCGGCCCTCGGGCTGGAACTTCAACCTCGGCCTGATGTGGTCGCCCGTCGAGGCGCTGAACCTGGCCGCCGTCTACAAGACGCCCTTCTCGGCCGACACCACCCTCGACAAGTCGCGGCGCGACTACTGGGGGCCGCTCGGCAGCGTCGAGGAGGTCACGACGAACGCCTACGCGGGCGAGGCGGTGGCGCTCGAGTTCCCCTCCGCGTTCGGGGTCGGCATGTCCTGGCGCCCGCGCGACACCGTGACGCTCTCGGCGGACTTCACGCGGACGCGCTGGTCGCGGGCGAACATCACGAACTACTTCGACCTGCCGGCCACGGGACGCTCCGACGAGGACGGCCTGCCCTCCGTGCAGCCGGGCCCCAACGTCTACACCACCCCGCGCCAGTACCCGTCGCTGAAGGCCGTCCCGGCGAGCGGCAGCCCGGACGACCCGGCGCGCCTCGCCGGCCAGCGCGACTCCGCCCAGGTGCGGCTCGGCATCGAGTGGGTCCTGATCCGGGGCGGCCTGAAGGTGCCGCTGCGCGCGGGCTACTTCAAGGACCGTCAGATCCTGCCGGACGTCGCCGGGGACCCGCCGTGGTTCAACGGCTTCACGGGCGGCGTGGGCCTGCTGCTCGGCGGCGTGCTGTTCGACGTGGCCTACGTCTACGAGGTCGGCAAGTACTTCGTGGCCTCGGACGCGGTCGTGGGCGGGGGCGAGTTCGACGTGCCGCCCTCCACCACGCCGGTGACCGTCCGCAACGCCGTGCGCACCGGCCGGCTGTACGCCTCGATCAGCTATCGCTTCGACCGGCCCTGACCTCGCGCGCCGCCGCGGCCTTAACATGACACTCGATGCCTGAACGACACCCGCCGCTGTCGTCCGTCGAGGCCGTGCGCGACGAGCTGAAGCGGCTCGGCTACCTCGACAGCGGCCTCGACCGCTTCGTGCTCGGCGGCGCCGGCGCCTCGTCCCCGCTGCGCGCATCGCTCGGCGCGGCCTGGCGCGTCGGCGTCGTGGGCGGCGTGGTGTTCGGCGTCGCGGCAACGCTCGCCGCCGCCGGGCTCGACCCGCGCCTGCTGCGCGAGCCGCAGGACCTGCTGGTGCTCGCGCTGTACCTGGTGATCGCCTTCGCGGCGCTGACCGGCGTCGCCGCGCTGGCCGGCGGCCTGCTCGCCGCCTGGGCGCGCCGCCTCGGCCGGCACCCCGGCGAGGGGCTGGCCCGCAACGTCGGCCTCGCGCTCGCCCTCGTCGCCGTCGCCTACGTGGCGCTGTGGTGGCGCTCGCACCTCGCCGCCGCGCCGCTCCCCGGCCAGCTGGCCGGGCTGCTCGTCGGCCTGGCGCTCGCGCTCGCGCTGGGCCGCGTCGCCTCGCTGGCCGCCGTCGGCGTCCTCTCGGCGGGCGGCGCCCTCGAGCGCCTGCCACACGCCGGCCTCTCGCGCCGGCGCCTGCTGCCGCTCGTGCTCGGGGCGACCGCCGTTTTCGGGGGCGTGGTCGGGGCGGGCGCGTGGCTCGCGAGCGGCCCCGCCCCCGCGCCGCCCGACTACGCCGTCGTGCCGACCGGGCTGCGCGTCCGCGTGCTCGCGCTCGACGGGCTCGAGCGGCGCATGGCGCAGAAGCTGATGGCGGACGGCGAGCTGCCGACCCTGGCCGCCCTCTCCGCCTCCGGCGCGCGCGCGACGCTGCGGGCGGAGCCCGAGCGCGTGCCGGCCATCGTCTGGACCACGATCGCGACCGGCCGCGGGCCGGAGGCGCACGGCATCGAGTCGGCCGAGGCGCGACGCGTGGCGGGCCTGCGCACGCCGGTGCGTCTCGACGGCGAGCGCAGCCCGTTCGTCTCGGCACTCGGCGCCGCGACGGACCTGCTGCGCGTGACGCGCACGCAGCCGGCGAGCGCCGCGCTGCGCAGCGTGAAGGCCTTCTGGAACGTGGCCTCGGACAAGGGGCTGCGCGTCGGCGTCGTCAACTGGTGGGCCACCTGGCCCGCGGACCCGGTCAACGGCTACCTGGTCACCGATCGCGCCCTCTTCAAGCTCGAGAAGGGCGGCGCCTTCGACCGCGAGGCGCACCCGCCGGAGGCCTTCGACCGCCTGCGCCTGCTCGTCGTCTCGCCCGAGGCGGAGCGCACGCGGCGGCTCGACGCCTTCCACGTCGGGGCGGCCCGCGTCCTGCGCGCCGACACGCCGCCCGACCTCGAGGCGCTCTACCTGCCGGGCCTCGACATCTTCACGATGCAGCAGCTGGGCGAGGCCCCGGCCAGCGACCTCGCCGCGCTCGACACGAAGCTCGCGGCCGTGCGGGCGCACTACCGCTTCCTGGACGGCCTGATCGGCCAGGTCGTCGCAAGCCTCGCCACGAGCGAGGTGCTGCTGCTCGTCGGCGACCCGGGCCGGCTCGCGCGCTCGGGCGCCTCGACACCGGAGGGCCTGCTGATCCTGGCCGGCGGCCCGGTCGTGGCCGGCGACCTCGGCGTCGCCTCCGAGCGCGACGTCGCGCCCACCGTCCTGCACCTGCTCGGCCTGCCGAAGAGCCGCGAGCTCGGGGGCCGGGTCCTCGACGCCGCGCTCTCGCCCGCCTTCCGCCGCGACCACCCCGTGCGCGAGGTCGAGGCCTACGGCCGCCGCCCCGTCTCCGGGGCCGCGGAGAGCGCCTTCGACAAGGACGTGCTCGAGGAGCTCAAGAGCCTCGGCTACATCCAGTAGCGGCGGCGCGCGCCACGCGGCGCCCGGATCAGGCCGCGGTCTTCACCACCGCCCCGCGCTCGACGCGGCGAGCCAGCGGGTTGACGACCGCCATCAGCGCGAACGCCATCGTGGCGAAGGGCGGCCGCCAGGCGGCGATCGCCACCGCGAGCAGGGCCGTCGCGACCAGGCCTCGCGAGCGCAGCCTGGCTCCCCGAAGGATCGGCCCCGGGATCGGGGCGGCCAGCAGCTGCGGGTGCGACTGCAGGTGGCGCAGCTGCCAGAGGGCAACCAGGCCGAGCGCCGCCAGCACCGCCGCGTAGAGGGCTTCCGAGACGAAGGCCCGGGCCCACTCGCCGACGAGGCTCGAACAGAAGGGCAGGAAGCTCGCGAAGAGCAGCGAGACCAGGTTGATCTGCAGCAGCTTGCCGTCGACGTGCCGCACCCAGTGGAACACCCGGTGGTGGGCGACCCAGAACGCCGCGAGCACGGCGAAGCTGACGAGCCACGCCACGCCCTTCGGCAGCAGGTGGGCGAGGCCGCCGTACAGCTCGGCCAGCTCGCGGCTCTCACCCGACGGGGGCCGCAGCTCCAGCACCAGGATCGTCAGGGCCACCGCGTAGACCGCGTCGGTCAGCCCTTCGAGGCGGTGCTTCGACAGCAGGCCGGCGCGGGGGACGTCCGTTCCACTCGACATGGGGCGTGATTCTGCTCGAAGAGGGCCGGCCGCGTCCACGAGCAGCTTGGGAGCGGCTCACTTCACGACGTTCAGCGTCACGTCGATCCTGACGACCTCGCCGCTGACCGGGTCGGTCGCGGCGACGGTCTGGATCGTCTGGCCGTCCCGCAGGATCGGGTCGATGAACGTCTCGAAGCGGCGGAACAGCGGCGCGCCCCCGAGTTGATCGTGGCTTCCGGGGCCCGTCATGGCGGACGAGTTGTCGACCGAGAGAGACAGGTGATAGCTGCCGTCGGCGAAGTCCGTCGCCCGGCAGTCGATGTTGGTACCGACGTTCCTGTACTGGAAGTCGGAGACCCTCGTCTTCTTCCCATCGGCCTCGTCGAACTTCACGACCGGCACGGGCGTGTCGACCCCCATGCGGATGCGCACCGTGGGGCCACCGGGATTCGTGCTGGGCCGGGCCCCCACCAGGAACGTGTAGGGCAAGCTCGCCTGCTTCTTGTCGTTCTGGTAGCGCGAGATCACGAGCTGGACGCGCAGCGTCGACGTGGCGGCGTAGCGCGGGTCGGGTCGCGGCGGCGTGCGCTCGGCCTTCGCGGCGGGCTTCGCGGCCTTCGCCGTTTCCGGCTCCGGCGCTTCCTGTGCCAGGGCGCGGCCCGCCACGAGGCCCAGAGCCAGCAGCGTGGCTGTGAGTACGGTCGCTCGACGTGCCATGAGCAGTCTCCTTCTTCCTACGTCCCTGAGCTCTCGGCCGGGTCGAGCGGGACGATCTCGAGCGGCTGGATCTGAAGCGCCGACGGCTCGACGAGGTCGGCCGACGGCTCGCCCGCGTCCATGAGCGAGCGGGGCGCGAGGTGTTCGCGATGCACGATTGCCACGAAGCGCAGCAGCGCCTCCTCCTGGCCGGGCGGCACCAGGACCTCAGGCTCGGCGGAGGGCCGACGAGAAGGGCGGGGCGTTCGGACGGGCGCCACCGGGATGCGGGCGGTCCGGGCGTCTGCCTCGACCCGGTGGGATGCCCCGCCTGCGACGCCGCT
>JBGASI010000307.1:0-5965 GCA_044229815.1 Vicinamibacteria bacterium
GGGCAGCCGCGTCCAGAGCACGAGGGGGACGTCCACCCACTCCATCGTGGCCTTGATCATGTTGATCAGGTCCTTGCCGGCCATGTCGCCCTCGAGCCCGAGCTCGAGCACGATCACGTCCGGCTTGTCGGCCGCGATGCCGGACAGGGCGGCGTTGCCGTCGTCGAACGCGCGCACCGGCACGTCCGCCTGCTGCAGCTCCAGGATCGCGGCTTCGCGCGTGGCCGGGTCGTCGTCGATCAGCACGACGCTCTTACGCCGGCGCGCGCGGATCGCGGAGAGGCCCGAGTCGTCGGGGCCGCCGGCGGCGGCCGCCACCTGGGGCGAGTACGAAGACGGCGCGCGCTCGAGCAGATCGAGGACGCGCTCCTGCAGCGCACGGACGGCGCGGATCTCCTCGAGCACCTGCTCGAGGGAGGCGGAGCCGTGGCCCGCGCCCGGCGAGCGGCGGCGCCGCACACCGAGCTCCTCGGCGGGCGTCGGCGGGATAGTGGCCGACGGCGGCAGGTCGGCGGCGGAGGTGAACGCGTGCAGGTCCGGGTCCGAGAGCGCCGGGCTCGCGGGCGGGGGCGCGGGCGGGGCGGCCCGCCGCGTCGCCGGAGGCGGCGTCGCAGGCGCCGGCCCCGGCAACGGCGGTTTCGTGCCGGGCCCGACCGCGGGAGCGCCCGCCTTGGGCCCTCCCTGCGAGCGCAGCGCCGCCGAGCGGGTCATCAGGCGCGAGCCGCAGCCCGGGCAGGTGACGATGCTGTCGGGGTCCGACAGCTTTCCGATCGGGGTCTGGCAGCGGGGGCAGTTCATCTCGGACCGCCGGCGAGTATAACGTAGGAGATACTCCATCCATGGAAAGCGCGCGCAATCCCGACCTGGCGACGCGGCTCTTCGGGGCGAGCCCGGAGCGCGCGCTCGCGCTGATGCGCGCGGCCTGGCCGGCGGCCGTCGGGCCCGAGCTCGCGCGGCGCACCGAGGTGGTCGCCCTCGATCGCGGCATCCTGCGCATCCGTGTGCCCGACACCACCTGGCAACGCGGGCTCGTCAAGATGCGCGGCGACATCCTCGCGCGCCTGCGGCGCGTGGCCGGGGCCGCGGCGCCGCGCGCGCTCGGCTTCGTCGAGGGGCCCCTCAGTGCCCCGCCGCCCGAGGAAGCGAAGCCCGCGCGCCCGCCGGCCGGGCCACCCTCGGCGGCGCTCGTCGCGGCGGCGCAGGCCATCCCCGACCCCGCGCTGCGCGCGCAGTTCCTGGCCGTGGCCGCGCGCTACGTCGCGAGGTTCCCGGCTTCCGGCTCGGCGGGCGCCGCGGGCTCGACGGGCTCGGTCGGCGCCGCAACGGCAGCGGCCGGCGAGGCCTCGACCGCCTCGCGCGGCTGAGGCGGCGGCGGCGCGAGCCGCTCGACGAGCCCCGCTTCGCTCGCCAGCAGCGCGACGCGCAGGAACGAGCGGGTCAGCACGAAAGCCTGCTGCAGCGCGAAGACGGACCACAGCGGCGCGGCCGGCGCGGCGCCGCGAATGGCGAGGTAGAGGGCCAGCATCGCGCCGAGCAGCAAGCCGTTGACGAGCCACGTGCCCAGCCACTGCGCGGGATGGCGGAAGACCGCGCGCGCCCCCGCGCGCAGGGCCGGCCAGACCCGGCGCGCGTCGTCGCGCACGATCAGGATGCGCGCGGCGTCGAGCGTCATCAGCACGAGCAGGACCACCACGAAGACGACGCAGCCGCCCGCCAGCCCGTTGGCGAAGCGGGCCGGCTCCCAGCTCGACTCCCCCGCGCGACGCGCCACGAGCGCGAACGGGACGATCACGAGACCGATCAGCAGGCCGCCGAGCGCGAGCGCCACCAGGCCGACCCGCAGGAAGCGGCCGAAGAAGCGGAAGGCACCGCGGCCGAAGCGGTGGCCGAGCGGCCGCTCGTCGCCGCCGCGCAGCACCTCGAGCGCGCCGCCGGTGGCCAGGTTGCCGGCCAGCAGGCCGAGGCCGGCCAGGCCGAGGGCCGAGAGCAGGAGGCCGCCGAGGAGGCCCGGCCGCATCTGCACGAGGTCCGAGAGGACGAGGAAGTCGAAGCCGGCGCCGAGGCGATCGGCCTCCGGCAGCGGGCCGATCGCGGAGCTGAGCGCCAGCCAGCCGGGCACCGCGGCGGCGGCGGCGAGCACGAGGTTGAGCAGCCAGAGCAGGAGGGCCAGGCGCGGCAGCTGCGCGGCACGGCGGAGGCCGGCGAGAGTGGTCGTGATCATCACAGCCCCCCGAGCGCCAGCAACTGCTGCAGCCAGAACACCCAGCGGACTCCCCAGCGGGCGGCGGCGCGGCCGTCGGGCGCTGCGCGGCGAGCGTCGTTCAACCGGTTCACGTCGAGCACCAGCTTGTCGTCGGGATCCACGACCGCCGCGACGAGCTTCTGCGGGCCCGTCCGTTCGACCTTGCGCCAGCGACCGCTCCAGGCCCCGCCGTCGGCGTCCCGCAGCGGCAGGCGCTCCGTGCGCCCGCCCTCGAAGCGCAACTCCAGCTCGGTCGGCAGGATCACCTCTCCCCGGCGCCGCACCAGCACGACGGAGCGCCACTGCTTCGTCTTGCCCGCGGCCTTGCGCGCCTCGGCGCCGACCACCATCACGGTCTTGCCGCCGACCTCGAGCCGCCCCGTCGGCGGGGGCTGCGGCCGGCTCTCGACCGAGGCGACCTCGTAGTCGGCGATGCCCGGCCGCTCGACGGTCTGCTCGAAGAACGCCCGGTACGGCTCGAGCCCCGGGGTCGCGTAGAAGTCCTCGCTCGAGGGGTGGCCGAAGCGCCAGCGCTCGTGGTACGCGCGCAGGGCCCGGGCCACCGTCTGCTCGCCCGCGACTGCCTCGAGCGTGCGCAGCGTCAGCTCGGTGCGCGCGTAGGAGTTGAACGAGTAGTTGCCGGAGGACGAGAAGCCCCAGGCGGGCGTGCGGATGCGGTCGAAGACGCGGTCGTCGTTGTTCCCGAGCCGGGCCGACTCGAGGACGCCCAGGCGCAGGCCCGGCGCCTGCATCATCCACGGCCCGAACGCCTTCTCCATCACCTTGCCGGTGGAGTAGCTGTTGAAGCCCTCGTCGAGCCACGACTCCTCGAACTCGTTGCTGGCCACCATGCTCTGCCAGTACTGGTGGCCGAACTCGTGCACGGTGACCCCCTCGGGCGCGAGGATCCTGTCGAGCGGCCAGCGGTTGAACAGGAAGCTCGTGCCCGCGGTGATGAAGGTCGGGTACTCCATGCCGCCCGAGCCGCCGCCGCCCGGGCCGGGATCGACGACGGTGAGCGTCGGGTAGGGGTAGCGGCCGTACCACAGGCCGAACCACTTGATCGCGGCCTTGGCCGCGGCCACGTGGCGCTCCGCCTGCGGCGCGTGCCCCGGCTGCAGCAGGACGAGGATCTCGACGTCGGAGAGCCGCACCTCGTCGAGGGACCGCCCAAGGTGCTGCGCCGCCTCGGCGTACTCGGCCGGGCTGACGTCGCGCTCGGCGGAGAACGTGCGCCTCACCTCGAGGAAGCGCGGCGAGGCGGTCCACGCGAAGTCGATCACGTCCGCCTGCTCGTAGACGTGGGTGCTGGTGCCGTCAGCGTTCTCCCGCCGCGACACGCGCGGCCCGGTGGCGCCGACGACGAAGCGCTTCGGCAGGGTGATCGCGACCCGGTAGCGGCCGAAGTCCGCGTAGAACTCGGAGTGGGCATGGAACTGGTGGCAGTTCCAGCCGCCGCTCGCGCGCCCGCGCAGGCCCGCGGGCTCGTAGACGCCGAGCTTCGGGAACCACTGGCCGACCAGGAAGTAGTCCTGGGCCCAGCCGGTGCGGGCGAAGATGCGCGGCAACTGCGCGGTCCACGCGAGGTCGAGCGCGATGCTGCCGCCGGGCGGCACGGGCTCGGGCAGCGCCACGCTCGCCACCGTGCGGTCGAGCGCGTTGTCGTCGTCCGGGTGCTCGAAGCGCAGCGACGCGGTCAGGTCCGCGCCGGCGGCCGTGCGCAGCGAGGTCACGTCGGTCCAGCCCCAGCCGTCGTCGGGCATGCGGTCGCCCCGCAGCTGGCCGCCCGACTCGACGAAGAAGGTGCTCTGCGAGTTGCGGAAAGCGTTGAGGTAGAGGTGGAAGCGCAGCTCGGCCACCGGGTCGCCCGACGGGTTCTTCCAGGTGATGCGCTCGCGGCCGACCAGCGTCTTCGTCGTCGGGTCGAGCCGCACGTCGATGTCGTAGTCGGCCAGCGCGACGGCGTGGGCCGGCAGGGTGGCGGCGACGGCGGTGCGGGGCAGGCCGGCAACGCCGAGGAGTGCGAGCGCGGCGAGCGCGCCCGCGAAGCGTGCGGTGCCCATCGTCATCCGAGCCCGACGATCTCGGCGTCGAGCGCGGCGAGGGCGCGCTTGAGGATCTCCCGGTGGGCCTCGGCGTGCGCCTCGGCGAGGCGACACTGCACGTCGGCGCGCGAGAGCTCGAGCTTGCGTCGCCTGGCGAGCTGGGCCGGGTCGACCGCGGGTCGATCGGACGAGGGCGCGTGGGCCTGCGCCGCCTCCTGCTGGTCCGCTACGGCTTTGCTCTCGAACCCTCGCGCCATGCGTGCCCTCCGAGCTGTTGCAGCCTGTGGCGCCAGGACACCAGGAGCGGGGGGACGAGGACGACACACTCCCAGACCCCGGCGACGGCATTGTGCCGGACCGTCTGCCAGCCAAGTGTACGCCCGATGTCCATGAAGATCGGCACCGGGGACTTGTAGTAGGCGGCGGAGAAGGGCCACAGGGCCAGCAGCCCGATCGGGGGGTGGGTGTCGACGTTGAGGTAGTCGAGCACGAGGTGGCTGGTCCAGGCGAAGCCGACCACGGCGGCGAGCCGGAACGGGTGGCGCCAGCGCAGCAGCGGAAACACGACAGCGCCGAGACAGGCGGCCAGCAGCGCGAGCCCGATCGAGTGCGTCTCGTTGTTGTGGTGGTTGCGTCCGTCCACGAACCGGAACAGCAGGTCGACGTCGGGCGCCAGCGCAGCGCCAAGCGTGACGCCGATTCGGCGGAAGTCCCCGAAGGTCTCGCGGTCGCGCGCGGCGAGGGCGTGGAGCGTCAGCGCGACGAGGCCGTGGGCGAGCGGTGAGGGCACCTCTCGAGCCTAGCAGGCCGGGCCCGAAAAACCGTCAGCGCGCTACAGCCGGCGCTCGAAGATCTTGAAGTCGCTCTTCTCGGCCTCGACGATGTCGTCGAGCAGCGCGTAGATGGCGGCGATCTTCCGATCCTTGTGGAACTTGTCGTCGAAGGCGGTGAACTCCACCTCGTCCTTGAAGCGGAAGACCTCCATCAGGTAGTTCGGCCGGCTGCGATCCTCGTAGATCGCGACGTCACCGCCGCCGATGCCCTGGAGGAGCGGCTTCAACTCCCGCATCAGGTCGAAGAACTCGCCCCGGCGACCCTCGCGGATCGAGTACGTGATCGCGAGCAGCACGCCCGCCTCGGTGAACTCGGGCGTGACGACCGGCGGCTTGGGCGCGACGACGACCGGGACGGGCCGGCGCTGGTCCTTCGCCGCAGGCGGCATGGATCGTGCCGGCAGCGTGACGGCCATGCGAACCGGGGCGACGTGCCTCGTCGGCAGCGGCGAGGGGATCGGCGTCCGGCGCACCGGCACCGCGATCGCGAGTCCGTGCGTGGCACGGGCAGGCGTCGTGGCACGCGCGCGAGTCACGTCGGTCTTCGTCGAGCGGGCGGGCGCGCTGGCCTTCTTCTTGTCAGCAGTGCGGGCTTTCGGTTTGGTGGTGTGACGGGCCGATGTCTCGGGCCGTCTCTTCGCCTTGCTGTGCGATGCTGCAGCCTTCAACTGCTTCCCCTTGTTTGGATTGAGGCACCCGGCGGACGGGGCGTCACGGCCTCTCCGTAACGTCCCCTCCGAAAGGTGATTTTATCAGAGCGCCGCCGCCGGCTACCAACCCTTTTTTCGCAGCGGGTGCCAGCCCGTTGAATCGGGTCCGAGACGGGCCCGTAACGCGTTGCTCCT
>JBGASI010000308.1:0-5941 GCA_044229815.1 Vicinamibacteria bacterium
CTACGCGATCGTCGCCGAGATGGAGTTCGTCGCGGTCGGGGAGACCGCGACCACCTGCCGCGTGATTTCGCTCACGCGTCCGATCCGCACGGGCGACGACGTGGCGCCGGTGAAGGCGAGCGCACCCGTGGCCGCCGGCTTCGCCTCGATGGCGCCGCGAGACCCCGCGCCGGCCCTGCCTGCAGCGACGGCGACGCCCACGCCCACGCCGCCGAGCCCGAAGCCCGCAGTCGCGGCCCCCGCGCCGGTTCCCGTGCCAACGCCGACGCCCGCTCCGCTGACCGCGACGGTGGCGCTTGCGCCGGCGCTGAAGCCGGCGCCCGCGCCGACGCCCGTGCCGACGCCCGTGCCGCTGGCCGCGAAGCCGGCGGCCGTCACGCCAGCGCCCGTGCCGACGCCGACGCCTGCTCCGTTGGCCACGAAGCCGGCACCGGCACCGACGGGAAAGCCGGCCGTGGCGGCGACAACGGCCGGACCGGCGCCTGTACCCGTGGCGACGGCCGTCTCGGCCTCCGCCCAGCCCCAGGTCACCGCAGCCGCGAAGCCCCAGGCCGTGGCGGCCGCCGCGGCACCGGCGCCGACGGCACCACCCCCGACACCGACGACCACGGCAGCAGCCCCCATCGGCTCCGGCGGCGATGACCGGCCGTTCAACGTGCGCTACCGCTCGGCGGACAACGTCTACCTCGACGGCGGTCGGGCGCAGGGGCTCTCGATCGGCGACCGGGTGCGGGTCGCCTCGGGCCAGGGAACCACCGCCGAGATGGAGGTGGTCTACGCGGCGGAGCAATCGGCCTCCTGTCGCGTGGTGTCCGAGACGCGCCCGGTCAAGGCCGGCGACCGCGTCGTGCGGGTGACCCGCGCCGTGACGCCCGTGGCGAAGGTCGAGGCCGCGCCGGCCCCGGCGACGCCCGCTCCGGCGGCGTCGGTCGGCGTCGCTCCGAGCCTCTCCGCGCGCACGCCGGCCGCGCCGTGGGGTCGCCTGCGCGGGTCGATCTCGGCGAGCTTGTACAAGACGCAGGACAAGACGGCGAGCGGTCTCGACTTCGAGCAGCGCAGCGCGCGCGCCGACCTGACGGCGATGGACCTCGGCGGCCGCCCGCTGAGCTTCACGCTGCGGACGCGCACGCGCCAGGACATCCGCGCGCGCCGGCTCAGCGACCGCACGCCCCAGAGCGAGCGCAACGACCTGCTCTACGAGGCCGCGCTGCGCTACGAGCCCCCGTCGGACCAGTTCGGGCTCGAGGTCGGCCGCATCGGCATCTACCGTTTCGTCGGCATCGGCTACCTCGACGGCGCGCTCGCGCGCTTCAAGCCGACCCCGCAGCTCAACGTGGGCGCCTTCGGCGGCCGCGCCGTCGAGCTCGACGGCCTCGGCTTCAACGGCACCGGCGCGAAGTACGGCGCCTTCGTGCAGCTCGCTCCCGGCGGCCGCTACTCGACGAAGGGCTACGACGCGCTGCTCGCGGTCGTGCGCGAGCAGGCCGACGGCGACGTCAGCCGCGAGTACCTCAGCCTGGAGTCGCGCTTCTCGGGAGGGCGCCGCTGGTCACTCTTCGAGCGCGCCGAGCTCGACCTCAACCGGGGCTGGCGGCAGGAGGTGAGCGGCAAGAGCCTGCAGCTCTCCAACGTCTCGCTCTCCGGCAACCTGCTCGTCGCCTCGTCCACCTGGGCCTTCGTCTCGTACGACGGCCGGCGGAACTACCGCTACTACCTCAACCGCCTCGTGCCCGAGGAGGTCTTCGACGACCTGCTGCACCAGGGCCTGCGCGGCGGCCTCAACCTCTCCCGTCCGGGCGGCTTCGGCGCTACCGTGGGCTTCGGCATGAGCCTCAAGGAGCAGGACCCGCGCCACCCCGAGCTGAACGTGGCGAACGCCTACTCGATCAACGCCGGCGCGCGACACGCGAACCTGTTCGGGCTCTCCGTGGGCCTCGACGGCTCCGGCTTCTCGAACGGCTACGCGGACGGCGGCCTGGTGACCGCGCGCGTCGGTCGTCGCTTCCGCGCGGGCCACCTGCTCGATCTCTCGTACGGCCGCTCGCTCTACCGCGTGAAGGCCAACGAAGAGGAGCGCACCACCCAGTGGCTGCGCTTCACCGGGAGGCTCGAGCTGGGCCGGCACGCGTTCGTGACCGGCGACTTCGAGTACGACAAGGGCGACGACCTCGAGGGCCCGCGCGGCTACTTCGAGGCCGGCTGGGTCTTCTGAGGAACCGATGAGCGACGGACTGACCTGGGCGATCTCGCTGGTGGTGGTGCTGGCCGTCGTGGTGCCGTATCTGCTGTCCTTCCGCAAGGCGCGCAAGGTCGGGCGCGCGCGCCTGGACGAGGCCGTGAAGATGGGCACCAACCGCCCGATCGCGCAGTTCCCGTTCGTCGACGCGATGCGCTGCATCGGCTGCGGCTCCTGCGTGGAGGTCTGTCCCGAGCACGACGTGCTGGCGGTGGTCGGGGGTACGGCGAGGGTCGTCAACGGGATGCGCTGCATCGGTCACGGCCGCTGCGAGATCGCCTGCCCGGTGGGCGCCATCGAGGTGGGCCTGGGCGACGTGCGGGCGCGTGAGGACATCCCGCAGCTCGACGACTTCCAGCAGAGCCTGTCGGTGCCGGGCCTGTTCGTGGCGGGGGAACTGGGCGGGCTCGCGCTCGTGAAGAACGCGATCGGCCAGTCCAGGACGGCCGTCGAGCGGATCGCCAAGCTGGCGCCCGCGGCGCGCCGGCACGGCGGGGGAGACGTCTTCGACCTCGTGATCGTCGGTTCGGGTCCCGCGGGGCTGTCCGCCGCCGCGGGGGCGCGCCAGCACGGCCTGTCGCACCTCATCCTCGAGCAGGAGGCGGACCTGGGCGGGACCGTGCTGCACTACCCGCGGCGCAAGCTGGTCCTGGTGCAGGCGATCGAGATGCCGATCCTGGGGCGGATCAAGGAGAACGAGTACGAGAAGGAGGACCTGCTCGGGATGCTCCAGGGGCTCGTCGACAAGGCACCGCTCAACATTCGCTTCGGCGAGAAGGTCCAGGACCTGCGGCGCGACGGGGGCCTCTTCACCGTGAGCAGCACCTCGGGCGTGACCCTCGCGCGTTTCGTGCTCCTGGCGCTCGGCCGCCGGGGAACCCCGCGAAAGCTGGGCGTTCCGGGCGAGGAGCTGGCGAAGGTGATGTACCGGCTCGTCGACGCCGAGTCTTACCAGAACCAGCGCATCCTGGTGGTCGGCGGCGGCGACAGCGCGGTGGAGGCGGCGCTCGGCCTCGCGCGCCAGCGCGGCAACAAGGTTGCGCTGTCGTACCGGCGGGAGAAGCTCGTCCGCATCAAGAAGAAGAACGAGGACCGCATCGCGCAGCTGCTGGCGAACAAGCGGATCGAAGGGCTGCTGCCGTCCGAGGTGGAGCGCATCACGCCCACGTCGGTCTTCGTCAAGACCCCGCAGGGCGTCCGCGAGATGCCGAACGACTTCGTCTTCGTGTTCGCGGGTGGGGAGCCGCCGTTCGAGCTGCTCAAGAAGGCCGGGGTGCGCTTCGGCGACAAGAACGCGGACCTGAGCGTGCCGCCGCCCACAGCCTCGCGGCGCGGGGGCTCGATCCCATCCTGAGCCTCCCGCGCCACCCCGCATGCGCCAGCCATGCTAGAATTCCGTTCGTTCGTCCCGCACGTGCAGCGTGCGCCCGTAGCTCAACTGGATAGAGCGTCGGCCTCCGGAGCCGAAGGTTATAGGTTCGAGCCCTATCGGGCGTACCAGTCCAGTCGACAGTCCAGTCGGCTGAGCCCTGCCACCTTCGCCAATCGTCGGCCCCGGCTGGCACACGCCCGGATCGACGACGAGCCCGCTAGAGCGCTTCGGCGTAGCGGTGAGTCGGGGTCGGACGAGGCGGCCTCAGGCAGCGCAGGGTCCTGATCCTCGCCCGGATCTCGTTCCCCGCAGCGGTGGCCAGGGCGGCGCGCACGATCGACTCCAGGTCGTTCGGCGGCAGCTCCACGCGCGCGTTGACGATCAGGTCGGCGCCGGAGGAAGCCGCCACGCTGCCGCGCAGGGAGACTTCCGCGCGGCCGTGGGGCAGGCTGGCGGAGAGGGCCTCGCCGTCGGCGGAGAGCAGGACCTTCACGTGTCCGACGCCCGTGTTCCGGCGGAGGAGCGCATCCCGGAGCGCTCCCAGGAGGGTCTCGCAGAAACGCCGCCAGTCGGCCGGGCCGCGGCTGGTGGCCAGCGCGACGTCGGCGTTCAGCCAGCCGAAGGCGGCCGCGCCTTCCGCGTAGGTGTCGTAGTCGAGATCCAGGATCCGACGGCCCGCGGGCGCGCTGTCCTGGGTCGACGCGAGCCACGAGTCGACGCCGCGGCCATTCAGGGCGGAGACGAGCCGCACGTCGGCCCGTGGGAAGGCCGCCTGCACCCGCGCCTGCAGGCCGGAGGCTGCCTCGGCGCTCAACAGGTCGACCTTGTTGAGCACGATCACATCCGCTTCCTCGAGCTGCTTGCGGAGGAGGTAGGCAGCGCTCGGGTGGAGGTCCGTCGCGGCTCCGCCGAGCGCGGCCTCGACCCGCGTCGGGTCGGTCAGCACCGAGTGGCGGGCCAGCCGGAACTCCCGGGCGTGACGGTCCTGGATGGGCTGGAAGACGCTGGCGGCGAGGTCGGCGCAGGTGCCGACGGGCTCCGCCAGGACGATGTCCACGTGCAGGCGGTTCTTGAGCACGCCGGCGGCATCCAGGAACTCAGGGAAGCTGCAGCAGAAGCAGCCGCCGGTGACCTCGCGCACGTCGAGGCCCTGGTTGAGCAGGAGGCCGGTATCGACCAGATCGGGCGCTTGGTCGTTCGTGACCAGGCCGACGCGCAGGCCGTGCGCTGTCAGCGCCCGGGCAGCCTGCCAGAGCAGGGTGGTCTTCCCGACGCCCAGAAACCCACCGACCATCACCAACGGTATCGACATCGCTCGAACCTCAATCGCCCGAACCCCGGCCCAGGATGAACCCCCAAGCCTAGCCTGAAAAGGCGGTTCTGGGGTGACGGCGGCGCGCGCCCGTCCTGTGCGTGTGCCGGCATTGCCCCGGAACCGAGGGTGGCATCGAATGTATACAGAACGATGATAGAGCGACCTTGTGATATTGGCGATCGCCGAGCACGGCTGGCGACCGCGATGCAAGAACTTCGGTCGACGGAATAGGGTATATTTCGTCCCGTGAACACTCTGGATTCGATGCTCACCTTGCTCGTGGCCGACGACCCCCGCCGGTCGGCGGACCGCATCCTGACCCGCCTCGTCCAGATCCACCAGGCGCGCGGCGGCGCGATCCTGCGGCCCCGCCAGGACGTGGTCGAGATCTGGCTCAGTGCCGGTCTGAGCCTGGCGGCGGTGGCCGAGTTGCCCGTTCGCTGGGCGGACCACCGGCAGCTCGTGCTGGCGGGCAAGCCCGTCGTCGAGCCGGGCTTCGCGCTGATTCCCTGCGCGAGCGAGTCCGAGGTCGTCGGCGTGCTCTACCTGGCGCAGCCCGACGGCCTGGTGGTCTCCGAAGCCAGGGTATTCGGAACCGCCATCGCGCAGGCGGTGCGGGCCGCCGACGCGGGCCCGGCTGCGGCCCGGATCCCGGACGTCAGCCCCACCGAGGAGACGAAGCTACAGCTGCTGTCCCTGCTCGAGCGCAACGAGTGGAACGTCGCGAAGGTGGCCCGCATCATGGGTGTCACGCGACGCACGGTCTACATGCGGCTCGCCAGCTTCGGCATCGAGCGGCGCCACGTCCCGAAGATCTACAAGAAGCTTCCGAGCGAGGCGTGAGCCAGGGCTGGCCCCGCGGCGGGACGGGGGACCGGCTCTAGGGCTCGACGGGACCGCGCGTCTGCCCGTTGTCCGCGCAGCGCTCCCGCTTCTTCTTCCAGAGGAGACCTCCGGACTGGCCGGCCGCCGGCATCGGCGTGCTGCCGACCACGTCGCCGCGCTCGTTCACCT
The DNA here is from genome assembly GCA_044229815.1 of Vicinamibacteria bacterium. Taxonomy (GTDB): domain Bacteria; phylum Acidobacteriota; class Vicinamibacteria; order Fen-336; family Fen-336; genus DATBSL01. The sequence continues at coordinate 5,938 of JBGASI010000308.1, forward strand.
GCTC
>JBGASI010000309.1:0-5938 GCA_044229815.1 Vicinamibacteria bacterium
CTGCCGAGCACCACGATGCCGCTGTACTGGCCGGGCCCGGTCGCGCTGCAGGCGCCCCAGCGCGCCTGCGTGAGCGTGAAGCGGATCGAACCATCGCGCGCGACCTCGCCCGTGAACGTGGCCTGGCTGGCGCACGGCGCGAGCCGGTCAACGGTGCCCGAGAACTGCGCGCCGGTCTGCGTGATCGTCGTGACGGCCCCGCAGCTGGTGGTCGTGGCAGTCCCGTCCGCCGAGATCCAGCGCTGCGCCGAGGCGCCCTCGCTGAGCCCGCCGTAGCTGCCGTAGACGCCCTTGACGGCGGGATAGTCCGACGAGGAGGAGGAAGGGGAAGAGGATCCGCCGCCGCAGGCCGAGAACAGCAGGAGGACTGCCGCGAGTGCGCCCGTCCGCGTGTCGCTCATGGGTACCTCGTCGGGCCCCGGGTGCGCACCTCCCTCCGGCGACGCAGGAGGCCGCCCGCGGAGCTCCGGCTATGCTAGTCCAGTGAGTGCGCGCGTGCCAGCCCGCCCTGGACCGAACGATCCTTGCAGCCGGGGCGCGCGAGGCGCATCGTGGGGGCCACAGGAGAACCCCATGCGCCCTCCCGCCCTCGCCGTTTCGATCGCTCTGGCTGCCTCCGTGGCGCTCGCCGCCTCCGGGGGCGGGCCCCAGGCGCCGCCGGCCGGCGCGCCGCCGGAGTTCCGTAGCGGGACGGCGCTCGTCGTGCTCGACGTCGTGGCGCGCGACAAGAAGGGCCGGCCGGTCCGGGACCTGGCGGCGGGCGAGCTGCAGGTGAGCGAGAACGGCCAGCGCTGCGAGGTGCAGTCGTTCCGCTACGTCGAGTCCGAGGCGACACTCGAGCCCGCCGCCGCCGGCGCGGTCGCGGCGCCGGCCACGCCCGTCGAGCCGGCCGCGGCGGGCGAGCGCGGGCGGCGCGCCCCGCTCAACCTCGTCACGCTCGTCTTCGACCGGCTCGGCCTCGAGGACAACCGCCTGGCCGAGAAGGCGGCGCGGGACTTCGTCGAGCGGGGCCTGGACGCGCGCACACAGGTGGCCGTGCTCAAGATCGGTACCCGCCTCGGCGTGGCGCAGGACTTCACGGGCGACAAGGCGCTGCTGCTGGCCGCGATCGCGGAGGCGACCTCGGGCAGGGACATGAAGGACCGGCCGCTCACCGACCAGGCTCGCCGTGCTTCGCGCAGCCTCGCCACGGCGTCCGGCTTCCCGGTGGGCCCGGAAGCGGGCGAGGGAGGCGACGCGTCGACGCCCACGGGCGAGCGGGTGACGAATGCCGGGACGCGGACGCCGGGTTCGTCGGTCGCCAACGACCAGGCCCTCGGGATGGCGGACGTGGAGCGGAAGCAACGCGAGGTGATCGCGAACGCGCTGCAGATGGCCGATCGCCTGCAGCGCCAGATGGAGGGCCAGTGGTCGCTCTACCCCCTGCTCGCGCTCGTCAAGGCCCAGGCTCCGCTCGCAGGCCGCAAGACCCTGATCTTCTTCTCGCCCGGCATGCAGGTCCCCTCGAACCTCGACGACGTCTTCAAGACGATCGTCAGCGAGGCGAACCGCGCGAACGTCAGCATCTACGCCGTCGACTCGCGCGGGCTGCAGGCGCGAGCCGACATCGCGAACTCGGGGGCGGCGTTGCGTGACGCGGCCGTCACGTCGATGCAGCAGCAGATGAAGGGCGCGAGCGACCCGACGACCGTCGCCGAGATGCAGATCATGGACACCGTGGAGGACAGCCTGCGCCTGAACGTGCAGCAGACGCTGTCGGACCTCGCCGAGCAGACCGGGGGCTTCCTGGTCGCCAACGCGAACGACTTCGGCAAGGCCGTCGACCGCGTCGCCGCCGACATCCACGGCTACTACGAGATCCGCTACGTGCCGGCCAGCGCGGCGTTCGACGGCTCGTTCCGCCGGATCGGCCTGCGCGTCGAGCGCAAGGACGTCCTGCTGCGGTCGCGCAACGGCTACTTCGCGTTGCCCCCGAGCGAGCAGATCGTGCTGCCCTTCGAGATGCCGCTGTTCATGGCGCTCTCCGCCGCCACGCCCGCCCACGACTTCGACCACCAGGCGGCGGCGCTGCACTTCGCGGCCGGACCCGAGGGCGTCGAGACCAGCATCGTCGTCGAGGTGCCGCTCGCGCCGCTCGAGTTCCCGATCGACGGCAAGAAGAAGACGTTCGCCCAGAAGCTGACGACACTCGCCGTGCTGAAGGACGCCGAGGGGCGCGTGGTGGAACGCTTCAGCGACGAGTACCCGCTGTCCGGCCCGGCCGACCAGCTCGCGGCGGTCCGCCAGTCGAACGCGGTTCTACGCCGGCTGGTGCCGCTCGAGCCCGGCCGCTACACGCTCGAGAGCGCGTCGCAGGTCGCGAGCAACGGCCGGACGAGCGTGCAGCGCTCGACCTTCGACGTTCCCGCGGCGGGCGCGGGGCCCGGGCTGAGCAGCCTGTGCCTGCTGCGGCGGGCAGACCCGCTGCCCGCCGACGCGCCCACGTCCGCGGACCCCTTTCGCTACGAGCAGACGCGGCTCGTCCCGCACCTGGGCGGCCCGGTGAGCAAGGCGCAGACGCCCAACCTGTCGTTCTTCGCCCGCGTCTACCCGGCCTCGGGTGGCGAGCCGGCGACGCTCACGCTCGACTTCGTGAAGGACGGCAAGATCGTCGGGCGGGCCCAGCCGCCGCTGCCTGCCCCGGACGTGCAGGGACGGATCGCCTACGTGGGCGGCGTGCCGTCGGCCGGCTTCGTGCCCGGGCGCTACGAGATCCGGCTCACGGCGGCGCAGGGTGCGGCGAAGACCACGGCGACGATGGCCCTGGAGCTGGTCCCCTAGAGGCGCGGCGAGGCAGGCGCATGGTGAGCCGCACGACGGGCCGGCTGGCGCTCGCGCTGACGGCAGCCGCGGTCGCCGTCCTGGCGCCGCGCCTCGGCGCGCAGCAGCCCGTCTTCCCGGTCAGAGTGGAGCGGGTGCGCCTCGACGTCGTGGTGCTCGACCGGGACGGGCGGCCGGTCGAGGGGCTGCGGGCCTCGGACTTCGAGCTGCTGGAGGACGATCGGCCGCAGACGATCGAGTCCTTCGAGGCCGTTGCGGTGCGCGGCCGCACGCCTGCGGCGGTCGACGTGCCGCGCGCCACGCGCCAGACGGCGGCGGATGGTTCGCTGTTCGTCCTCTTCTACGACGACCTGCACCTTTCGCCCGCGCGCACGGTCCCGGCCCTGGACGCGATCCGCCGCTTCCTGGCGGAAAGCGCACGGCCCGGCGATCGCGTCACGATTGTCGCGCCGGGGCAGGGCGTATGGTGGACGGCGCGCCTGGACGACGAGGGCCGCGGCGACCTGCTCGCCGTGACGCAGCGCCTGCAGGGCCGGCGGCTGCGCGGCAGCGGGGGGCTCGACTACCAGGCCCTGCTCGTGCACCAGTGGGGTGAAGAGGGCCTTCTCGACCGCCAGCTGCCGGGCGCCGCCAAGGCGCGCGCGACCGAGGCGCTCGCACAGGCGGAGCGGGCGGCGCGCCAGGCCGCTCGCGCCGACGGGACGATCGCGGCGCCGCCCAGCCGCCTCGGCGGCGCGGGCCACGCCGATCTCGTCGGGATGGGCGACTCGATGCGGGTCGCGGAGATGGAGGCGGAGTACGCCGAGAGCGCCCGCCTCAACCGCCTCACGCTCGAGGCGCTGCGCGACGTCGTCGCCTCGCTCGCGCTCGTGCCGGGCCGCAAGTCGCTCATCCTCGTCTCCGAGGGGATCGTCGACGACCCGGAGCTGGGCGACTTCGAGCGCGTCGTCGCGCGCGCCCGGCCCGCGAACGCGGTCGTGTACTTCCTCGACGTGCGCGGCACGGAGGCGTACGGCGGCTCGGGCTACGAGGCTGCGCAGCCGGGTGGCGCCGGTCCAGGCCGGGCTGAGGGCGCCGACTCGCCGCTGCTGCGCCGGCTCTTCGCCGAGGGCGCCTCGCTCGGCGCCGAGCGGCTGGCCGTCGAGACGGGTGGCCGCACCCTCACCTCGAACGACCTCACAGCGGGCCTGCAGCGCGTCGCGGCCGAGGCGCACTCGTACTACCTGCTCGGCTACTCGCCCGCCGACGCGACCCGCGCCGGGCTTCGCAAGACGCTCGTACGGGTGACGAGGCCTGGGCTGACCGTGCGCGCGCGGCCCGGCTGGCGGCCCACGCTCGCGCCGGACACGCCGGCCGGCGGCGCGCTGGGGTTGCTCGCCCGCTCGGGAGCGGATCTCATGGACGTGCCCGTCGCCGTCTCCAGCTACGTCTTCGACGAGCCGCAGCCCGGCCGCGCGCGGGTGGTCGTCGCCGCCGACGTCGACCTGCCCCCGGCCGCCGCGGGCACGCCCCTCTCGTATCGCCTGCGGGTGGTGCCGCTCGCCGCCGGCGGCGGCCTCGAGCACTCGGGCGAGGCGCTGCTACCCCCGGCGGCGCAGCCGCCGTGGGCGGGCGGCTTCGGCACCCACGCCCCGCTGGCGCGCGAGTTCGAGCTGGCGCCCGGCCGCTACCAGGCGCGGCTCGCGGTCGAGATCGCCGGCCGCGGCCGCTACGGCGCGGCGACGAGCGCCTTCACGGTTCCACCGCTCGGCGGCCTGCGCGTCTCGAGCCCGATCCTCAGCGACGGGCTGCAGGACCGAAGCGATCGTGCGCCACGCCCGGTGGTGCGGGGGCTGCGGGCGTTCTGGCCGAGCGCCACGCTGTACTGCCAGTTCGAGGTCTTCGGCGCGGCGCACGGGACGGGCGCCCTGCCGGCGCCGGCGGTCGAGGCGGGCTACGTCGTGCGCCGCGCGGACGGCAGCGTCGTGCGGACGGCGCCAGCCACCCACGTCCAGCCGACGGCGGAGGGCCGGGTCCTGCGGCTCTTCGGCTTTCCGCTCGCCGCGCTCGTGCCCGGGGACTACACGCTGAGCCTCGATGTGCGCGACACGGCAAGCGGGACGAGCGCCGGCGCGAGCGCGGCCTTCGTGGTCCGGGCGCTGCGCCGCTGACTCAGCGCTGCTCGAGGACGAGCAGCCAGCCCCGCCCCGGCTCGACGCGCAGCCGATCGGTGGGGGCGAAGCTGGCGGCCGGCTGGAAGGCGTCGATCGCGGGCGCCGTGAGGCGCGCGCGGGCCGGGTCGAGGCCGAGCGCCTTCCAGTCGATCGCGAGCGTCACGTCGAGCGCCTCCTTCTCCCAGCTCGCGAGCGCGACCAGCGTCTTGCCGGCCTTGACGTAGGCGGTCGCGAGCACGCCCTTGCTGTCCGTGCGCACCGGGGCGTCCTGCGTCCACCAGCCGCGCATCCGCGTGCCGGCGAGGCCGAAGGCGTCCCAGGCCTTCCACAGCGGCCGCGGGTCGCCGGCCCAGGGCAGGCGGCTCGTCATACCGAACAGCATCCCGCGCCAGGGGTTGCCGCCCTTCTCGAGCATCTCGCCCATCAGGCCGAACGGCAGGCCCGAGACCTCGACCAGCCAGTAGTCGGGCGGCGCGTCGTAGTCGAAGTACTCGCCGAACCACAGGCGGTCCACGAACGGCAGGTGCTCGAGGTAGAGGTTGGCGCTCGAGGCGAAGCCGTCGCGCGGGTTGTACTGGTTCGCCGAGTGCAGGTCGACGAGGGCGCCGGGCCGGCGCCGCTCGAGCACGCGGCGCACGCGCTTCATGGTCGCGCGGTCGAAGGCCACGTCGTCGAGGTAGAGGCCGTCGATGCCGACGCTGCGCGCGAGCCAGTCGAGGCCCTCGACGTAGTGGTTGTGCCAGCGCGAGATGCCCGAGGTGACGATGGCGGCGTCCTGCAGCTCCGGCACGAACCAGCCGCCGATGTAGTCGCCGCCCAGGTGCTCCTGCAGCCAGGCCCAGCCGCCGCCGGGACCCGGCGAGAAGACCTCGTGGCCGAGCGAGCGCAGGGCCCACAGCTCCGGCGCGCGGTTCGAGATCTCGCGGACCGTGTAATAGATCTTCACCTTCATCCCGCGCGCGTGC
>JBGASI010000310.1:0-5876 GCA_044229815.1 Vicinamibacteria bacterium
AGTGAGTCCCCCCGTCATGATCGCCCAGTCGCCCGTCGCCGTCAGCCCCTCGCCCCGGGGTGGCAGGGCGTATCCTGAGGGGCGGGACCGGCAACAACGGGGTGTCTCAACGTGTGCCCGGGCTCCAAGGAGGCGGTATGCAGACGCGTGCGGTGAGTTCGATCGTGTGGGCGGGCGTCCTCGTGGCGGGGCTCGCCACGGCACAGGCGCTGCCGCCCCAGGCGCCGGCCGATTCTCCGGCGGCGGCCCATTTCGCCACCGGCGCGGAGGCCGTGGCGCTCGACATCGTCGTGCGCGACAAGAAGGGACGGCTCGTCGGCGACCTGCAGGCGTCGGAGGTCGAGGTCCTCGAGGACGGCGTCCCGCAGAAGGTCACCAGCTTCCGTCGGGTCGAGACGGCGGCCGCGGCGGGCGCGGCGGCCTCGACGGCGTCCCCCGCGTCCGCGCCGCGGCCGGTCGTGCTCGTGTTCGGCCGGCTCAGCTCGAACGGCCGCCGGCTCGCGCAGGACGCGGGCGAGCAGTTCGCCCGCAAGTTCGTCGACGCGCGGACGCAGGTGAGTGTCGTGCGCGTCGACGGCGGCATCATCCCGGTGCTCGACCGCTCGTCCGACCCCGTCGCGGTGAAGGAGGGCGTGCGCAAGGCCACGGGCGCCGTCGCCGGGGCGCAGGGTCTCGCGGGCGGCCCGAAGGGCGCCGACAACAGCTACTCCGGCCAGCAGTTGGCCCGCTTCTCGGGCGGGGCGGGCTCGCAGGACCTGTCCAACGCCGAGAACCTCGCGATGCTGGGCTCGCTCGCGTCGCTGGTGGACGGCCTGGCTCGCGAGGCGGGGCGCAAGACGCTGCTCGTCTTCTGCGAGGGCTTCACGGCACCGCCCGGCTACGAGCACGTCTTCGCCGACCTGATGAGCCGCGCGAACCGGGCCAACGTCAGCTTCTACGGGATCGACGTGCGGGGGCTGCAGCTGCAGACGCAGCTCGGCAGTTCCGGCGCGGCGCTCGCGACCGCGGCGACGATCAGCGAGTCGCAGCGCCAGGCCGGTGGCGGGGCCCCGGTGACGCGCGACCAGGCCACGCAGGACGACGTGATGCAGTCGAGCTTTCGCTCCGACGTGGTGGAGGCGCTCCTGCAGCTCTCCGCGAGCACGGGGGGCTTCCTGGTCACGCAGACGAACGAATTCGGCCGGCCCCTCGAGCGCATCGGTGAGGACCTGCACGGCTACTACGAGGCCTCGTACACGCCGTCCGTCCCGGCCGCGCCCGGCCAGTTCCGCCGCATCGAGGTGCGCCTGGCGCGAAAGGACCTGCGCGTGCAGGCGCGCAACGGCTACTACACGACGCCGCCCGCGCCGGCCGCCTCCTCGCCCGCGGTTGCCTTCAACGCCTTCGCGGGGCCGGAGCTGCCGTCGGACTTCGAGGTGCGCAGCCGCTTCTACCGCTTCGGCCGCGACGGTGGTTCCTTCGACTGCCTGATCAAGCTCGAGGCCTCGCTCGCGAAGGCGGAGTTCAAGGCCGACGCCCAGGGCCGGCTGGCGGGGAAGCTGGCGCTGGCGGGCCGCGTGCTGCGCCCGACCGGCGAGGTGGTCGAGACCTTCGGCCAGGACGTCTCGCTCGGCGGCACCCCGGAGCAGATCCAGGCCTCGCGCGCGCAGACCCTGCCGCTCGCCCGGCGGCTCAAGCTCGCGCCCGGTAACTACACGGTCGAGCTCGTCGTGCGCGACGCGGTCGGCGACAAGGCGAGCGCTCAGCGCTTCGCGCTCACCGTTCCGTCCCCGGATGGGGACCTCGCGCTGAGCAGCCTCGTGGTCGTCGCCGGCGTCGACCCGGCCGACCCGAAGTCCGACCCGGCCGACCCGCTGCGCCTCGGCGACAGGCGCATCGTGCCGAACCTCGGCCTGGCGCTCCCCGCGAACCCTGCGGGCACGCTGCCGATCTACTACCTCGTCTACGTCAAGCCCGGCTCGAAGCTCGCGCCGAAGGCGACGATCGAGGTGGTGCGCGACGGCCAGGTGGTGGCCCGGGGCTCCTCGGCGCTGCCGGCAGCGGACGCGACCGGCCGCATCGCGGGCCTCTCGCCGGTGCCGATGCAGAAGCTGACGCCGGGCGCCTACAGCGTCAAGGTGACCGTCTCGGACGGCGAGCACACCGCCGAGGAGACGACGACCGTCACGATCTCCTGACCCGGGGCCGCGGGGCGCGCGCGGGCCGTGCCGCGGCGGCGAGCGGCGCGCGCGCCAGCTCGTCGTAGAGGTGCACCGCGGCGCGTATCGCCTTGACGAAGTCGCCCAGGTGCAGGCTCTCGTTCTCGGAGTGGATCGCGGAGGACGGGTCCTCGACGCCCATCAGCAGGCATGGCACGCCGCCGAGCGCGTCGGAGAACGGCTGCACGAAGCCGATCGAGCCGCCGGCCCCGATCATCGCGGCGTCCCTGCCGTAGGCGGCGCGCAGCGCCCTGCGCGCTGCCTCGAAGGCCGGGCCCTCGGGGTCGGTCGTCCACCACGAGGAGGTACCGGTGAGCCTCGCGCTCACCCGGGCGCCCGCCGGCGGGTTGCGTCTGAGCGCCCGCACCAGCAGGCGACCGGCCCGGGCGGCGTCCTGTTCGGGAACCGTGCGCATGGACAGCCGGGCCCGCGCGGCGTCGGGGACCTGGTTCGACGAGCCCTGCAGCGGGTGCGCCTCGAGCGCGATCACGGTGAGCGCCGGGCGCGTCCACAGGCGCTCCCACACCGAGTAGGCCTTCTCGCCCACGAAGCGCGTGCCCGGCCTCATCGCGGCGGCCTCGCGGAACTTCCGCTCGTCGAAGGGCAGCGCGCGGATGCGCCGCAGCTGTTTCGCGGGGGTGGTGGCGACCTGGTCGTAGAGGCCGGGGATCGCGAGCCGCCCGTCCGCGCCCTCGAGCGAGGCGATCAGGCGGGCGAGGATGCGCACCGCGTCGGGCACCGGCCCGCCCCAGAACCCGCTGTGGATCGGCTGCTTCAGGCAACGCACCTCGACGTCCACCTGCGCGATGCCGCGCAGCTGGTAGGTGAGCGCGGGGTGGCCGACCTCGAAGTTCCCGGTGTCCGCGAGCACCGCCGCGTCCGCCGAGAGCATGCCGGCGTAGCGCGCGAGGAAGGCGTCGAGCCCCGGCGAGCCGATCTCCTCCTCGCCCTCGATCAGGAACTTCAGGTTGAGCGGGAGGCGTCCCGCGCTGCGCAGCCAGGCCGCGACGGCCGCGACGTGCGTGATGAAGGTGCCCTTGTCGTCGACCGCGCCGCGCCCGTACAGGCGGCCCGCGCGCTCCGCCGGTTCGAAGGGCGGGCTCGTCCACTTCTCGGGCCGGCCGGCCGGCTGCACGTCGTGGTGGCCGTAGACGAGCAGCGTCGGCGCGCCCTTCGCGTGCAGCCACTCCGCGTAGACGTACGGGTGGTGCCCCGGCAGCTCGAGCAGCCGCGGGTTCTCGAGGCCGGCCTCGCGCAGCAGCGCGACCGTGGCCTCCGCCGAGCGGCGCACCGCCTCCGGCGGGAAGCCCTCGGCCGACACGCTCGGGATCCGCACCAGCCGCGTGAGCCCCGCCTTGGTGTGCTCGAGCTGCGACTCGACGTGGCGGATGGCCGCCTCGACGGCGGGGTTGCTCACGCGTGGACCTCCTCGACCCGGCCTGGGTGAGAGTCGAGTCTAGAACAGACGCGCGGCGCGCGACAGCCGGGCGCCGTCCCGGGGCCGGCGTCGTGCGCTGGGGTAGAATGCCGGCGACTTCCGGCAATCCCACTCCTGCGCCCCGCCCGCCGGGCCGCCAAGGGAGGCTTCATGAGCGACGACAAGGAGTTCCGGCCGTACGTTCCCGCCAGCTCGGACATGCCCGAGTTCACCATGAGGGCCCTGCTGCTCGGCCTCGTGATGAGCGTGGTGCTCGGCGCGGCGAACGCCTACCTCGGCCTGCGCGCCGGCATGACGATCGCGGCCACGTACCCGGCGGCGGTCATCGGCATGGCGGTGCTGCGCGCCTTCAAGGGCTCGCTGCTCGAGGAGAACTTCGCGCGCACCGTCGGCTCGATCGGCGAGTCGGTGGCGGCGGGCGCGATCTTCACCATCCCCGCCTTCGTGGTGCTCGGGATGTGGGACTTCAAGAGCTTCAACCTGAGCGAGTACCTGACGGCCAGCGCTCTGATGATCGTCGGCGGCATCCTCGGCGTCCTGTTCGTGACCATCCTGCGGCGGGTGATGGTCGAGGACCAGTCGCTGCCCTATCCGGAGTCCGTCGCCGCCAGCGAGATCCACAAGGCCGGCCAGCGCGGCGCGGACGCGGCGAAGCAGCTCTTCGGCGCCATGGGCGTGGGCGCGCTCGTCAAGTTCCTCGGGGACGCCGGCATCTTCAGCGCCTCGAACACGTTCCCCGTCGCGGTCGGCAAGCTGAAGGAGAGCTTCGTCCGGCTCGGGCTCAAGGCCGACTCCACGTCCATCCCGGCGGGTGGCGTGAGCTCGTTCCAGGCGCCCGGCGTGAGCCCGGCCTACCTCGGTGTCGGCTACATCATCGGCCCCGAACTCGGCGCCCTGAACTTCGCGGGCGGCCTTCTGGCCTGGGGGCTGTTCGTGCCGCTGCTCGTCTTCTTCCTGGGCCCGCAGCTCGTGCCGCAGTACACGGCCGCCGACGGGACGCAGAACTGGGCGGCGCTCGCCGGCCACCTCTACCGCTACATCGTGCGGCCGATCGCGGTCGGCGGCATGCTCGTCGGCGCGACCTTCACGCTGTTCCGGATGCGCAAGAACCTGATCGCCGGCCTGAAGCGTGGCGTCGCGGACGTGCAGAAGTCGGCGACCCAGCAGGCCGCCACCGTGCGCACCGAGCGCGACCTGTCCTTCAAGACCGTGCTGGCCGGGATCGCCGTCGTCTTCGTGCTGATGATCGGCCTCTACTTCTACTTCACCAAGGTGCTGCCCGGGGCCTTCTTCGCCGCGATCGTGATGCTCGTGACCGGCTTCTTCTTCGCGGCCGTCTCCGGCAACCTGGTCGGCATGATCGGCTCCTCGAACAACCCGATCTCCGGTCTCACGCTGGCGACCACGATCGTCGGCGCGCTGACGATGGTGATCGTGGGCGTGAAGGGTGCGGAGGGTGTGGCGGCGGTGCTCGGCGTCGCCGCCGTGGTCTGCGTCTCCTCGGCCGTGGCGGGCGAGATGCTGCAGGACCTCAAGGTCGGCCACATCCTGGGCGGCACACCGTGGAAGATGCAGGTGGGCGACCTGCTCGGCGTCGTGGTCTCGGGCCTCGTCCTCTTCTTCCCGCTCTATCTGCTGCACACCTCCGACCTCGCCAGCAACCCACAGACGGGCGGCTTCGGCGGGCCGACGCTGCCTGCCCCGCAGGCCGGTCTGATGGCCGCGATCTCGCAGGGGATCGTCGGCGGGGAGATGGCCTGGCCGCTCGTGATCGTCGGGATCGCGATGGGGATCTCGCTGATCCTGATCAAGGTCAAGAGCCCGATGCTGTTCTCCGTCGGCATGTACCTGCCGCTCGAGACGACGTTCGCCATCTTCATCGGCGGCCTGGTGCGCGGTTTCGTCGACAAGCAGGCCGGCAAGCGCGGCTACAACGCGGCGCAGAAGGCCCGCGTCGAGAACGCGGGCGTGCTGACGGCCTCCGGCCTGATCGCCGGCGAGGCGTTGATGGGCCTCGTCGTCGCCGGCGTGGTGGCGTGGAAGGCCTACCGGGCCTCGAGCGACTCGAGCGTCGTCGTCGAGTTCCCGCAGGCGGGGCTCGGTGAGCTGGCGCTCTGGCTCGCCGTCCCGGTGATGATCGGCCTGCTGCTCTACCTCGCCTACCGGCCGCTCGGCAAGGCCGGCGCGGCGGACGAGCCGGCGCCGCCGACCGCGGTGATGTGACGCCCCCCCGCACTCCC
>JBGASI010000311.1:0-5872 GCA_044229815.1 Vicinamibacteria bacterium
GATCTTCCGGGCGGTGCTCGACGAGGTGGACCGCGCGAGGCCCGAGATCGCGATCCTGATCGACTACCCCGACTTCAACCTGCGCCTCGCGCGCGAGCTGAAGCGGCGGGGCGTGCGGGTCGTCTACTACGTCTCCCCCCAGATCTGGGCGTGGCGCCGGGGACGGGTGAAGGCGATCCGCGAGACGGTCGAGCACATGATCGTCATCTTCCCCTTCGAGGAGGCCCTCTACCGCGCCGAGGGCGTGCCCGTGACGTTCGTGGGGCACCCGCTCGTGGAGATCGTGAAGCCCGTGGCCGACCGGGCCGCCTTCCTCGGGGGCCTCGGACTGGATCCGGGACGGCCGCTGCTGGTCGCACTGCCCGGGAGCCGCCCGCAGGAGGTCGCCCATAACCTGCCGCCGCTGACCGGGGCGCTGCGGCTGCTCTCGACGCGGCGGCCCGACCTGCAGCTGGCCCTGGCGGTCGCCCCGAGCCTCTCGCCGGACCTCTTCACGACCGCCCTGGCCGGCCTGCGCATCGCGCGCGTCGAGGGCCGGACGCACGGGCTGATGGGCGCGGCCGACGCTGGTGTCGTCGCCTCGGGAACGGCCACGGTCGAGGCCGCGCTCCTGCGCCTGCCGATGGTCGTCGTCTACCGTCTCGCCCCCCTGACCTACGTGCTCGGCCGCCGCTTCGTCCGCGTGCCCCACTTCGCGATGGCCAACCTGATCGCGGGCCACCGTGTCGTCCAGGAGCTGATCCAGGCCGACTTCGAACCGGGGCGCGTCACGAGCGAGGTCCTGAGGCTGCTCGAGGACACGTCCTACCGCGACGGTGTCCAGCAGGGCCTTGACGAGGTGAGGCGGGGCCTGGGCGGCCCCGGGGCCTCGGCCCGCGCGGCGCAGGTGGTGGCCAACCTGCTGGGGGATGAGCAAAAATAGCTTGACAGAATCGTAGTTTATTTGTGATCTTCTAATGCGGATTCTAGAGAAGGAGTCCCCCATGAAGAAGATCGTCTGGGGCATCGGGATGGCAGCGGTCGTCTTCGTGGGCTGCCACACGGTCACAGAGCAGTTGCCGACGCAACCGACCGGTACGCCCAGCCCAGGCGGGGGACTCCTGACGGTGCCGATCCCGAAGATCGTGGTGGCGACGCCCACGCCCAAGCCGACGGCCACGCCGACGCCGTCGCCGACCGCGACCCCCTCTCCCACGCCGACGCCCGGGGGCGGAACGGGCGGCTGCGGCAACCCGCTGCCTCCTCCCGTGTCGCGGATGAACACCAAGATCCACATCAAGGGGCCGAACCACTGGACGATGGACACGACGCCGCTGGTCGGGCCCGACGCCAACTACTGCCGGCAGATCGGCTTCACGGACGGCCGCTCGTTCTGCGCGGTCCGAACCGAGGGCACGCCCGACCGCGTGGCCTGCGAGGCCTACGCCATCGGAAAGGCGGAGGACACCGGCCGACCGGGGCCGACCTGGTACCACAACGGGAACCTCTGCAACGGGACCGACTGCGAGAACCACCCGGAAAACCAGTACCTGCTCTACGTGAACGTGGGCGGCTACTACGAGGCGTGCACCAAGGACGACCTGTGCGGCGGCGTCCAGGTGGACAAGTAGGGCGGAGTGCGCGGGATCATAGGCCGATCGTCGCACGTGTGGCAGGATGACTGGGTGAGGCTTGCCGGTGCGCGTTCGCTGTGGGTGGGCCTGTGGGCCGCCGTAGCCTTCACCGTGGCGGCCTGCGGCTCCTTGTCGCCCACCGAGACGAAGCCAACGCCGGAGGAGGCGCGCGCCACACCCGCGGGGGGCAGCGGTCCGGCCCCCGTCATGGGCGCACCCGCGCCCGCCGCCACCCCGACGCCCGACCCCTCCGCCTCCCCGACGCCCAGCCCCGGCGGAGGCGAGTCCGGGGACGCCTGCGGCGAGCCGCTGCCGCCGCCCGTGTCGACCCTGAACGTCAAGGTCCACCTCAAGGGAGCGGAAGCGTGGACCCTCGACTCGACCCCGCTCGTCGGCCCGGACCCCACGTACTGCGCGGCGATCGGCTTCACCGACGGGCGCGCGATGTGCGCCGTGCGGCCGGAGGGCAACCCGCAGCGCTCCGCCTGCGAGCTGTACGCGATCGGCCGCGCCAAGGACACGAACCGGCCCGGGCCGACCTGGTACAAGGACGGGGCCTTCTGCATCGGCCGCTCGGGCGGCTGCGAGAACCACCCCGACAACCAGTACCTGCTCGTGGCCTACAAGGCGGGCACCTACCGCGCGTGCGCGCAGAGCGGCGCCTGCGGCGAGGTCGTGGTCGACAAGTAGCGCGCCCCCGCCCGCTTGACAGCCGCGGCGCCCCGTGTGAGCGTGGTCGACAGGGTATCGATGCGACTTCCCGTCCTCGCGCTCGCGACCGCCGCGCTGCTGCTGCCGGGCTGCCAGGGCGAGAAGAAGTCGACGCCGACGGGGCCGCTGCCCGATGGGGCCTCGCTGATCCCCGTGGCGCCGGCGCCCCAGCCGACCCCGACGCCGACGCCCGGCAGCGAGCCCCCGCTCGAGCCGCTGCCGGCGATCCCGGGCGGCGGCTCCGGCGGCGACACCGGTGGCGCCGGCTGCGGAGCGCCGGTGCCGCCCGCGGTCTCGCGGATCAACGTCAAGATCCACGCGAGCGGCGGCGACCGCCTGCTGCTGGACTCGACGCCGCTGGTCGGTCCGGACGCCGAGTACTGCCGGCAGATCGGCTTCACCGACGGGCGCTCCTTCTGCCCGGTGCGCCAGGAGGGCGACCCTGCGCGCGTCGCCTGCGAGGCCGCCCGCGTGGGCCGGGCGGCGGACACGGGGCGGGCGGGACCTACCTGGACGGCCGCCGGGCGGCCCTGCGCCGGGTCCGGCTCCGGGACCTGGTGCCAGAACCACGGCGACAACCAGTACCTGGTGTGGGCTTACGGCGCGGGCACCTTCCGCGCCTGTGCGGCCTCGGGGGTCTGCGGCGAGGTCACGGCCCCGTAGCCGGGGATTGCCGCGTTCCGCCGACCGCCTCGCCCTTTCCGATCCCCCCCTGCTAGAATCCCGCCCGACCCGAAGCGCACTCCCGCCGGGAGGTGGCGATGCCGAAGCGAATCCTTGTCGTGGACGACGACGAGAACATCCTCAGCCTCGAGCGCACGATCCTCGAGCAGAAGGCCTTCCACGTCACCACGGCCGGGGGTGGCGAGGAGGCGCTCCGGCTGCTGAAGGAGGCCTCCTTCGATCTCGTCCTGCTCGACGTGATGATGCCCGACAAGGACGGCTTCGAGGTCTGCCGTCAGATCAAGCAGGACCCGCGCACGCGCGCGCTGCCGGTCATCTTCCTCACCGCCAAGGGCGGCGGCGAGGCGCTCGCGGAGGGCTTCGAGTCCGGGGCCGTGATGTACATCAACAAGCCGTTCACGGCCAACAAGCTGCTGACCATCGTCAACACGATGCTCGAGCAGGCGGCGGGCGGCTAGAGGCTCTCGAACACGGTCAGCCCGCGGAACAGCCGGTAGCGTTCCTCGATCTGCGCGCGCGTCAACGTCAGCAGGCGATCGAGGCTGAAGGCCTCGACCGAGAACGAGGCGAGCGTGCTGCCCATCACGATCGCGCGGCGCAGCGCGCCGTTGCCGCGCTCGCCGGTGCCGGCGAGGTAGCCGAGGAAGCCGCCGGCGAAGGTGTCCCCGGCGCCGGTCGGGTCGAACACGTTCTCGAGCGGGAAGGCCGGGGCGGCGAAGACGTCCTCGCCGTCGAACATCACGACCCCGTGCTCGCCCTTCTTGACCACCACCGTGCGCGGGCCCATGGCGCGGATCGCGCGGGCCGCCTTCACCAGGTTCCACTCGCCGGAGAGCTCGCGCGCCTCGGCGTCGTTGACGAGCAGCACCTGGACCTTCGCCAGCGTGCGGCGCAGCTCCTCGGCCTTGCCGTGGATCCAGAAGTTCATCGTGTCGCAGGCCACGACCGCCGGCGCCTCGACCTGCTCGAGCACCTCGCGCTGCAGCAGCGGGTCGATGTTTCCGAGGAACACGACCTCGGAGCCACGGTAGCGGGCCGGGATCTTGGGCTTGAAGAACTCGAAGACGTTGAGGTCGGTGCGGATCGTGTCGCGCGAGTTGAGGTCGTAGGAGTACTTGCCCTCCCAGTGGAAGGTCAGGCCCTGCGCCCGCTCCAGGCCCTCGAGGTCGATCGGGCGGCCGCGGAAGGCGGCGAGCTGCTCGTCCCCGAAGTCGCTGCCCACCACGGCGACCAGGTTGACCGGGGTGAAGAAGGACGCGGCGACCGAGAAGAAGGAGGCGCTGCCCCCGAGCACGCGCTCGGCGCGGCCGAACGGGGTCTCCACGGTGTCGTACGCGACGCTGCCGACGACGAGGATCGACATTGGGGCGGCTCCTCTGCTAGCGGAAGTAGCGACCGACGATCGGGGCGAGCTCGCGCTTGACCTCGTCCGGCACCAGCTCGGGCGCCGTCACCAGGGCGAAGCGCAGCGCGTTCTCGCACTCGCAGCTGCGCGGGATCGGCAGCCGGCGCACCGCGGCGCGCAGGACGGCGCGCGCCGTCTCGGCGTTCTTGCCCAGGTTGCCGATGATCTGCTCGGCCGTGACCGCGTCGTGGTCGGGGTGCCAGCAGTCGTAGTCGGTCACCATCGCCAGCGTCGAGTAGCAGATCTCGGCCTCGCGCGCGAGCTTGGCCTCCTGCAGGTTGGTCATGCCGATCAGGTCGGCGCCCCAGGAGCGGTAGAGCTCCGACTCGGCGCGGGTCGAGAACTGCGGCCCCTCCATGCAGACGTAGGTGCCGCCGACGTGGTGGCTGGCGCCCGCCTCTTCGCAGGCCTGTGCCATCACGCGCGAGAGGCCCTTGCAGAACGGGTGGGCGAAGGCGACGTGGGCGACCAGGCCGCGGCCGAAGAAGGTCGACTTGCGCTGGCGCGTGCGGTCGATGAACTGGTCCGGGATCACGACGTGCTGGGGGACGTACTGCTCCTTCAGCGAGCCGACCGCCGAGACCGACAGGATCCACTCGACGCCGAGCAGCTTCATGGCGAAGACGTTCGCCTGGTAGTTGAGCTCGTGCGGCAGCAGCCGGTGGCCCCGGCCGTGGCGCGGCAGGAAGGCGACGCGCCTGCCCTCGAGCACGCCCACCATCAGGCTGTCCGAGGGCGCCCCGAACGGCGTCGCGAGCGCGACCTCGCGCACGTCGCTGAAGCCCTCCATCTGGTAGAGGCCCGTGCCCCCGATGATGCCGATCTCGGCCCGCTCGTCCATCGCGCCCGCTCCCCGCCGTCTTGTCAACCGCCGCGGCGACCGACCGGCGATGGTAAGCGAGGGGGAGACCCGCGGCAAACGGCCCCGCGCCGCCGGGCTAGGGCCGGGCCCGCTCCTTGAGCTCGAGCAGCACGCCGCCGGCGGCCCTGGGGTGCACGAAGGCCACCCGGCAGCCGCCCGCGCCCGTGCGCGGCTGCTCGTCGATCAGCCGGACGCCGCGGGCCTTCATCGCGGCGAGGGCCGCGTCGAGGTCGTCGACGAGCACGCAGACGTGGTGCAGGCCGGAGCGCTTCTCCAGGAAACGGGCGATCACCGAGTCGGGCCCGCTCGGCTCGAGCAGCTCGAGCTGCGACTCGCCCACCGGCAGGAAGGCCGTCCGCACCTGCTCGCTCGGGACGTCGTGGCGGGCCTCGACGCGGAAGCCGAGCGCCTCGTAGGCGGCGATCGCCTCGTCCAGCCGGGGCACGGCGATGCCGAGGTGGTCGATCTTCAGCGGCTTCACGAAAGCCCCAGCTCCCCCAGCACCTCGCCCGCGGCCGTGAAGGGGTCGACCTCGCGGCGCACGAGGCGCTCCACGACCGCCGCGCGGGCCGAAGGCGTCAGCACCCGCTCCCGCAG
>JBGASI010000312.1:0-5868 GCA_044229815.1 Vicinamibacteria bacterium
TATGTCGTTTGCAGGGACGACAGGCGGCAGTCACTCGGACAACGACGGAGGCCACGATGCGTGCTCGGTCCTTGATGCTGGTTCTGGCGGGATGCGTCGCGCTGGCGCCGCTGGCGTGGGCGCAGGACCACGCCGTCCCCCGCGGCGGTGGCGGTGGCGGCGGCAGCAGCTCCGGCGGTGGAGGCGGTCACCCCGGCGTCAGCTCGAGCGGCGGCGGCTCCAGCTCGGGCGGGAGTAGCGGCGGCAGCAGCTCGAGCGGCGGGAGCAGTTCGGGCTACTCCGGCTCTTCGTCGACGGCCGAGCGCCGTCACCCGCGGGCGGGCACCGGGCGGGGCGCAGGGGGCGACGGCTATTACCCAGGCTACGGTGGTGGTGGCTACTGGGGCAGCAGCTGGTACTACCCCGGCTGGGGCTACGGCAGCTACTGGTGGCCGTACGGCTCGTACGGCTGGTACGGCGGCTACTGGGGCTATCCCTGGGGCTGGGGCGGCGGCGGCGGCCCGGTCTACCGCTCCTACGAGCGCGACAGCGGCTCGATCCGCGTGCTGGCCGACCCGACCGAGGCCCGCGTCTACGTCGACGGCTACTACGCCGGGACGGTCGACGACTTCGACGGCCTGTTCCAGCGGTTGAACCTCTCGCCCGGGCGCCACGAGATCGCGCTCAAGCTCGAGGGCTACAAGTCCCACCGCATGAAGGTGTACGTCCCCGCCGAAGGCACGCTGAAGCTGCGCTACGACATGCAGAAGGGCAGCGGCGAGACCTTCGAGGACCTCTCGGGCAACGCGCCGGACGAGCCGCGCCGCGAACGCGAGCGCGACTCGGAGGACCGCTGGAGCGAGCGCGAGAGGCGCGACACCGGTGAGGACAGTCTGGCCGTGGGCGGCGGCGGGCGCCTGCGGCTGAGCGTGCGCCCGGCCGACGCCTCCGTCTACGTCGACGGCGCCTTCCGCGGCACGGGTCGCGAGGCGTCCTCGCTGCAGCTGCCCGCAGGCCGCCATCGCATCGAGGTCGTGCGGCCGGGCTTCCGCACCGACGAGCGGGAGGTCGAGGTGACGGCGGGCGACACGACCGAGGTGAGCTTCGAGCTGGAGAGAGGCTCGATCTAGCCCGCCGCGGCCCTGGCCGCGGCGCCGTGCGAAGGGGGCGTGGGCCGCTTGCCGCGCCCCCTTCGTGCGTTTCTAGGGCTGGCCGGCGGCCGCTGCGGGCGCGCTGGCGGTCGCGAACAGCTCGCGGAAGATGCGGCCCGCCACGGCCGCGGCGCCGTGACCGCTGCCGTGCCGCAGGAACACGACCACGACGAGCTGCGGGTGGTCGGCCGGCGCGTACGAGGCGAACCAGCCCAGGGCCGAGCAGGTCCCCGTCTTGCCGGCCACCGCGACGTCGGGGTCGAAGGCGGGGCTGGCGCTGCCCTCGTTCACGGCGCCCAGGAAGCCGGCGGCGAGGCCGTCGAGCCTCGTGCCCGCGGGCAGGCGCCAGCGCTCGCGCGGGACGAAGTCCGCGGGGCCGCTCAGCGTCGGCCGCAGGATCACGCCGCCGTTGACCGTCGCCGAGAGGAGCACGGCGAGCTGGATGGCGGAGGTCGTGATGCCGGCCGCGTGGCTCGACAGGTGGCCGACGGCCTGCGGGCTCACCCGGTCGGGCAGGCGTCCCGCGGCCTCGCCCGTCAGGTTGATGCCCGAGGTCTCCCCGAGGCCGAGCAGGTGGGCGTAGCGCTGGATCGTCTCGTAGCCGAGCTGCTCGCCGACCCGCTCGAAGTACGGGTTGCAGGAGACGGCGAGCGCCCGGCGCAGGTCGATCGGGCCGTGGCCCGCCCACATCCAGCAGCCCTTGTCGCAGCGGTAGGTCGTCTCGGGCGTGATCACGCCCTCGGAGAGGCCCGCGCTCGCCACGACGATCTTGAAGACCGAGCAGGGCTGGTAGGCCCGCTGCATCGCCTCCGCGGGGTTGACGACTGCCTGCACCCGGCCGGTGCGCGGGTCCATCGCCACCACCGCCCCCCGGGCCCGCCCGAGCGCCCGCTGGCAGGCCCCGCCGACCGTGAGGTCCCAGGCGGAGCCGCTCGCCGGCACGATCACGGACGGCAGCGCGGCGGCCCGAGGACGCCGCGCGCCGCGCCCGGCGGCGCGCGCGGCAGGCGGGGAGAGAGACAGCGCGAGGCTCAGGGCGAGGGCGGGGCGGAGGATCCTGGAGAGGGTGTCGGCAGGCAGCACGAGCATCGAGGGTAGCACGCGAGACGCCGCGCCCGCCGAAGCGGCTGTAGAATCAGGGGTCGGTCCGATACCAAGGAGACAACTCGATGCGCAGTCGGCTGAGCGTCCTCGTCCTGCTGGTGGCGGCCCTCCTGCGGCCCGGCGCCGCCCTGGCCCAGAAGCTGGAGAAGGACGAGAAGAAGTGGCTCGACGAGGTTCGCCCGCTGATGCTGGCGGACGAGGAGCGCCAGTACAAGAAGCTCAAGGACAAGGCCGATCGCCTCGAGTTCCAGAAGATCTTCTGGGCGCGCCGCGACCCGGACCTGGCGACGCCGCAGAACGAGGCGCAGGAGCAGTTCGTCAAGGACGTCGCCGAGGCCGATCGCGCCTACCGGATCCCCGGCCAGGGCGGGTCGACGACCGACTGCGGCCGGGTCTTCATCCTGCTCGGCAAGCCGGACGAGGTGCAGCAGGAGGGCTCGGGCAGCATCAGCATCCGCGTGCCCGAGACCTGGGTCTACAAGGACAAGCCCGGCCGCACGTTCCAGGGCGGCAAGGCCAAGATCGCGTTCGACTCCGAGTGCCGCGGCACGATGTCCCTGTCCGATCAGCTCGACCGGCTCGCCTCGGCGAAGATCGTGCACCTGAACATCGACTACCGCACGGGCAAGGACGGCCACCTGGTGAAGCTGGTCGACCTGCTGCCGAAGGACACCCAGGCGCGCGCCCTCTTCAGGACCCCGCGCCAGGAGTTCCCGATCGCGGCGCAGGCCTGGTACCTCAAGGTCGCGGACGGCAGCACGGCCCTCGTCGGCCTCGTGCGCGGCGACGCGGCCGGGCTCGCGGTCTCGGAGTCGGGCGGCGTGAAGACCGTGAACGTGTCGATCGCGGCGAGCGCGGCGGCCGAGGGCGCGCCGGAGGCCGGCTGGTCCGAGCAGACGATGGCCGCGCCGGTCGGGCCCGACGGCGCGTTCGTGGGCTCGTTCAAGCTCGGCCTCAAGCCGGGCAAGTACACGCTGCGGGCCGGGGCCGTCGACGTCAAGGGCGGCAAGGGCGCGCTCGCCTCGCTGCCGGTCGAGGTCCCCGACCTCAATCGCCAGGAGGCCGGGGCCGACGGCGCGACGCACGCGATCCCCTCGGCCGCCTCGGTCGTCATCGTGCGCGACATCGATGAGATCGCCGCGAACGCCGCGGCCGATCCGGCGCACCCCTACGCGGCCTTCTCGCTCGGCGCCGCCCGCCTCAAGCCCTTCTTCGGCACCGTCTTCAGGAAGTCGGACGCGATCCAGATCTTCTTCCAGGTCTACGACCTCGGCGTCGACGCCGCGGGCAAGGGCGACGCGCTGTCGACGGTGAGCATCCTCAAGGACGGCCGTTCGCTCGTCGCCAAGGCCGACAACCCGCTCTCGACCGCCGTCGGCGGCTCGGTGATCGGCCCGGTGCCGCTCGCGGCCTACGAGACCGGCAAGTACGTCGTCCGCCTGCGGGTGCAGGACCGGGTCTCGAAGAAGGAGATCACGCAGGAGAGCGCGATCGAGATCGCCCCGTAGGGGCCGGGGCGTGAACAAGGCCGAGCTCGTCGCGCGCGTGGCGAAGGACGTCGGTCTGCCCCGGACCGAGGTGCTGCGCGTGCTCGACGCGCTGCTCGACAACGTGGCGCGCTCCCTGCGCAAGGGCGAGAAGGTGACGCTGGTCGACTTCGGCACCTTCCTCGTGACCCGGCGCAGGGCGCGCCCCGGCCACAACCCGCACACCCACGAACCGATGCGCATCGCGGCGCGCCGCGCGCCGCGTTTCGCGGCCGGCAAGGCGCTGCGGGAGGCCGTGCGGGCGCTGCCCGAGCGCCGGCCGAAGGGACGGCCGAAGACGGCCGAGCCGGACCCGAAGGCCTAGGCGGCGGCCTTCGCCGGCGCGCCGCGCAGGATCTCGAGGCCCTTGTCGAAGATGCGGTCGGGCCGCGGGGCGTCGGGCGCGAGGTCCTCGTCCTCCTCGGGCGTCGCGTCGACCGCGACCGTGGGCTTGAGGCCCTCGCCGTGGATCGCGGTCCCCTTGGGCGAGAGGTACTTGGCCGTCGTCAGGACGAGGCCGCCCTCGGGCAGCGCGAGCGTGCTCGTCACGCCGGCGCGGCCGAACGTGCGCTCGCCGACGAGCTTGGCGCGCTCCGCGTCGACGAGCGAGGCGGCGACGATCTCGGCCGGGCCGGCCGTGCCGTTGTTCACGAGCACGACGAGCGGCCCTGGCCAGGCGGAGCGGGCCGCGTCGGCCTGCAGCACCCGCTCCTCGACGCGGCGTCCCACCAGCTTCGCGACCGGGCCGCCCTTCAGGAAGACCTCGGCCACCTTCACGCCGTCCGCCGGCACGCCCCAGGCGGCGTCGCGCAGGTCGAGCAGCAGCTCGCGCGCGCCGCCCTTCTTGAGGGCCTCCACCTGCGTTCGCACGTCGTCGGCGGTCGTGGGCGTGAAGTCCGACACCTTCAGGTAGCCCACCGAGGCGTCGACCATGCGCCCCTGAGGGGCCGCCGGCGCGAGCCGCTCGCGCACGACGCTGAGGTCGAAGGGGTCGGCCCCGGCGCGCAGGATGCCGAGCTTGACCGACGACCCGGGCGCGCCGCGCAGCAGGCGCTCGGCCACGAGCGCGGGCATCGTCCGCGTGTGGCGCTCGTCGATCGACTTGAGGAGGTCGCCGGGGCGCAGGCCCCCCTTCGCCGCCGGCGAGCCGGGCCGCGCGGAGACGACCATCACGAACGCGAAGCGGCGGGTCAGCACGAGGCCCACCTCCGCGTCGGCCTCCTTGCCCGCCTGCTGGTACAGCCGCAGCTCCTCGGGGTCGAGGTACGCGCTGTCGCCGTCGAGCGCGTCGGTCATGCCCTGGCGCGCGCCGGCCATCGCGCGGTCGACGTTGACCGGCTCCACGTAGGAGTCGACCACGTCCTTCACGACCTCGTTGAAGATCGCAAGCTGGCCGAAGCTCGTGTCGCCGCGCACTCGTCCGAACGGGCCGAAGCTCGTCTCGCCGAGCACTATTCCGAGCAGGGATCCCACGGCCACGTAGCCGATGAGAGCGGTGGAGACGACGGCGACGGCGAGGCGGCTGCGGGGGCTCATCCGAGCAGGATAGCAGACCCGCCGGCCCCCGCGCGCAGGCCGCATCCAGGCGCCTGGACGGCCCGGCTCAGGGCCGCTTCAGCCAGTCCGAGGGGTCCTCGGCGCGGCCCTGGTAGCGCATCTCGAAGTAGAGCCCGGGCCCGTCCTCGGCGCCGGGCCCGCTCGTGCCGAGGACCGTGCCGGCGTCGACCGCCTCGCCCACGGACACGGCCACGTCCTGCAGCTGCGCGTAGAGCGAGTGGTGCTTGCCGCCGTGGTCGACCACCACCATCAGCCCGTAGCCGCGGAAGCGGTCGGCGAACACCACCTTGCCCGCGTGCACCGCGTGCACCGGGGTCTCCGCCGCGGCCTCGATCTCGATCCCGTTGTGGATCGTGTAGGTGTCGAAGCGCGGGTGCTTGCGGCGGCCGAAGCCCGCGACGACTCGGCCTTCCACCGGCCAGGGCAGCACGCCGCGGAAGGCCCCCATCGGCACGGCCACCTCCCCGTCGTCGAGGCCCGCGAGCAGCTGCTGCAGCCGGGCCTCGGCCTGCGCCAGCTCCTCGACGTAGGCGGCGTTCAACTCCTTCCTC
>JBGASI010000313.1:0-5860 GCA_044229815.1 Vicinamibacteria bacterium
TCGAGCTCACCCAGACGTGTCTCGATCGGCTCGAGCGGCTCGGGCCGGGGCTGGGCGCCCTCGTCACGCTGACCCGCGAGCGCGCGCTCGCCCAGGCGCACCGGGCCAACCAGGAGCTGCTCGCGGGAAAGGACCGCGGGCCGCTGCACGGCATCCCGTACGGCGCCAAGGACCTGCTGGCGACGCGGGGCATCCCGACCAGCTGGGGCGCCGAGCCGCTGCGCGACCAGGTCTTCGACTACGACGCCACGGTCGTGCGGCGGCTGGAGGACGCGGGCGCCGTGCTCGTCGCCAAGCTGGCGATGGTCGAGCTGGCCGGGGGCCTCGGCTACAACAACCCCGACGCGAGCTTCACGGGCCCCGGCCGCACGCCCTGGAACCGGGAGCACTGGAGCGGCGGCTCCTCGAGCGGCTCGGCCGCCGCGGTGGCGGCGGGCCTCGTCCCGTTCGCGATCGGCAGCGAGACGAGCGGCTCGATCCTGACGCCGGCGGCCTTCTGCGGCGTCAACGGACTGCGCCCCAGCTACGGGCTCGTCTCGCGCCACGGGGCGATGGCGCTGTGCTGGACGCTCGACAAGCTCGGCCCGCTCGCGCGCAGCGCCGAGGACTGCGCGCTCGTGCTCGAGGCGATCGCCGGCGAGGACCCGCTCGACCCCACCACCACGGGAGCGCAGTTCCGCCACCGTGAGCGGCCCGCGGCGGGCGGGCCCGGCCGGCGCTTCCGCGTCGGCGTGCTGCGCGACGCCACGGTGGACAGCGACCCCGAGGTCCAGGCGAACTTCGAGCGGGCGGTCGCGACGCTGCGCGACGTCGCCGACGTGGAGCACGACGTGCCGTTCCCCGAGGCGCCGTACCGCGAGGCGGTCGCGATCATCGTCGACGCCGAGGGCGGCGCGGCGCTGCGCGAGCTGATCGAGAGCGGCAAGGTGAAGCGGCTGCGCGACCCGCGCGACCGCGTGGGCGGCTACGCGATGCTGCAGACCCGCGCGGCGGACTACCTCGACGCCCAGCGCGCCCGCGTCGGGATGCGGCAGCAGCTCGACGCCCTGCTCGCGCGCTACGACGCGCTCGTCGCGCCCACGCGCGGCCGGGTCGCGCCGCCGCTCGGGCGCGACTTCGACGCGCCGGCGCCCGGCGCCCCGGCCACCGCCCCCGAGCCGACGGGCCCGCGGGCGCCGGCCACGATCCCGGCCGGCAACCTGGCCGGCCTGCCCGCGCTGGCGGTCCCGAACGGCTTCGGCAAGGGCGGCCTGCCGACCTCGCTGCAGCTGCTCGGCCGCGTCCACTCCGAGGCGACGCTCGTCGCGATCGCCCAGGCGTACCAGCGCCTCAGCGACTGGCACCGGCTGCGGCCGCCGCAGCCCTGAGCCGCGGCCCCGCGCTTCAGGCGCGCTTCTGCTGCCAGCGGCCGCGCGTGAAGTCGGGGAACTCGACGGGCGCGCTGCCGCCCGCCACCGACTTCTCGCTCAGCGCCGCCGGCGCCGACCAGGTCGCCGCGTCGTAGACGTCGAGGTCGGGGACGAGCCCCTCGCGCAGGCACTGCACGAGCCGCCAGCTCATCACGTAGTCCATCCCGCCGTGACCGCTGCCCTCGGCCAGCCTGGAGAGCTGCTTCCACAGCGGGTGCTCGAAGCGGTCCTCGATCCCGCCCGCCGGGCGCTTCTTCCCCTCGCGCAGCGCGAGCCAGTCCTCCTCGACCCGCTCGCCCCGCGCCTGCTTCGGGCCGTTCGGGTTCGCGGGGTCGAAGAAGATCCGCGGCGGGTAGTCGGCGAAGGTGGCGAGAGTGCCGGAGAGCAGGTTGATCCGGCTGTAGGGCCGCGGCGAGACGACGTCGTGCTGCAGCACGATCGAGCGGCCCTTCGCCGTCTGGACGAGGCTCGTGCTCATGTCGGGGGTGGCGTAGCTCTCGCCGCGCCTCGCGTCGTCCTTCGGCAGCGTGCGGTCGCGCCAGGCCTGCAGCCCCAGCGACGGCGAGCTCATCGAGACGAGCCGCGTGAAGCGGTCGCCGCGGTTGACGTCCATGTAGAGCGCCATCGGCCCGAGGCCGTGCGTCGGGTAGAGGTTGCCGTTCCTCTTGAAGTGCTCGAAGCGGCGCCACAGGCCCTCGCCCTTGTTCTCGAACAGCAGCGAGCGCAGGTCGTGGATATAGGCGCACTCGCCGTGGACGAGCTCGCCGAAGACGCCCTGGCGCACCATGTTGAGCACCAGCAGCTCGCTCCAGCCGTAGCAGCAGTTCTCGAGGATCATGCAGTGCCGGCGCGTCGCCTCCGAGGTGTCGACGAGCCGCCAGCACTCCTCGAGCGTCACGGCCGAGGGCACCTCGACGCCGACGTGCACGCCCGCCTTCATGGCGGCCACCGCCATCTCCACGTGCCAGCTCCAGGGCGTCGCCACGTAGACGAGGTCGAGGTCCCCGCGCTTCACCAGGTTCTCGAAGTCGTGGTCGCCCGCCGCGTAGCCCTGCGGCCGCTTCTGCCCGTGCTTCTCGACCGCGGCCTGCGCGCGCGCCACCTTCTCCGGCACCACGTCGCACACGGCGCGCACCTCGACGCCCGGCACGCCGAGCAGGTCCGCCAGCAGGCTGCTGCCGCGGCCGCCGCAGCCGATCAGGCCGAAGCGCACGGTCTCGCGCCGCTCGAACGGCACGCCGATCATCGAGGCGCCGGCCGCGGACGGCGTCTCGGCGCCACCGAGGCGGGTCAGGCCGAGGGCGGCCGCGGCGCCGGTCGCCGTGCGCAGCAGGTCGCGGCGGGAAGTGAGGCGAGGATCGTCGTGGGCCATGGCTGCCTCCGGGGAAGGTCCAGAGGATACGCCGGATCGGCCCGGCGGCGCGCGGCCGCCGCAAAGCTCTTCAGCGGAAGCGGTCCGGGTCGATCCCGTGCTTGCGCACCGCGTAGCCGAGGATGCGCTCCGTGGTGTGCAGCAGCCGCGCGGCCTTGGCCCGGTTGCCGCGGGCGCTCTTGAGCGCGTCCTGCACCAGGTCCTTCTCGTAGGCGTCGAGGGCCTCGCCGAGCGACTGGCGCGGCAGGGTGCCCGAGACCTCGGCCGTCTGCAGCGTCGGCGGCAGGTGGTGCGCGTGGATGGCGCCGCCGTCGCAGACCAGCACCGCGCGCTCGACGCAGTTCTCGAGCTCCCGCACGTTGCCCGGCCAGTGGTAGCTCATCAGCATGTCGATCGCCGAGGTGGCGATCCGCCGCACGTCCTTGCCGTGGCCCGCCGCGTGCTTCTCGATGAAGTGGTCGACCAGCAGCGGGATGTCGGTGCGGCGCTCGCGCAGGGGCGGCAGGTAGATCGAGTAGACATTGAGGCGGTAGTAGAGGTCCTCGCGGAAGGTGCCGTCCTTGACCGCCGCCTCGAGGTCCTTGTTGGTGGCGGTGATCAGCCGCACGTTCACCTTGATCGGCGCCACGCCGCCCAGCCGCTCGAACTCGCGCTCCTGCAGCACGCGCAGCAGCTTCACCTGGGTCGAGGGCGTCAGCTCGCCGATCTCGTCGAGGAAGATCGTGCCGCCATGGGCCAGCTCGAAGCGCCCCTTCTTCTGGGCGCGCGCGTCGGTGAAGGCGCCCGGCTCGTAGCCGAACAGCTCCGACTCGACCAGGCTCTCGGGCAAAGCCGCGCAGCTGACCTTCACGAACGGCTTCTTCGCCCGCGGCGAGGAGTAGTGGATCGCGTGCGCCACCAGCTCCTTGCCGGTGCCCGACTCGCCGCGCACCAGCACCGTCGTGGGCGAGGGCGCCACCTGCGCCACCTGCTCGTAGACCCCCTGCATCGCCCGGCTGCTGCCGACCAGGTTGCGGATGTCGTAGCGCTCGGTCAGCTCCCGGCGCAGCTTGGTGTTCTCGTCGACGAGGCGCTTGCGCTCGGCCTCCACCAGGTGGTGCACGCGCACCGCCTGCCCGATCATCGAGGCGACGACGCCGAAGAGCTTGGCCTCCTGCTCGTAGCCGCGGTCCGGCTGGTAGGGCAGCGCCAGGCCCAGCGCTCCGGCGGTGCGGTGCTCCGCCCGCACCGGCACGCACACGTAGGACATCTCCTCGCGGCCGGAGCGGCGGAAGACGCCCGAGCGATCGAGGAAGAGCGGTTCGCGGCTCACCTGCGGCACGATCACCGGACGGCCGCTCTGCACCACGCGGCCCACGATGCCCTCGCCCAGGCGGTAGCGCGCGCGGCTGCTGGCGCCGGCGCCGCTCGAGCCGAACACACCCAGCTCGCCCGTCTCGCCCTCGCGCAGCACGATGATCCCCGACAGCGTGCCGTGGCTTTCCTCGAGGATCCCCAGCACCCGCTGCAGCGCCGCGCGCAGGTTGAGCGTGGCGCCGAGGGTCTGGCTGACCTCCAGCAGGTCGGACAGGTGGCGCGGGTCGGTCCGGGGGGGCACGGGTCGATTATGACAGAAATGTCGGTCCCCGACTCCGGGCCGACAAACCTGTGCCGCCGTCCCGGCCCTTCCCGCGGCCGGCAGGACGGCCCGCGCGGCCGCCTAGGGCAGCGCGAAGCCGAAGCGGCCGCGGGAGGAGCTGGCGGCCGAGCGCGAGCGGGTGATCGCCTTGAACCAGCCCTGGGCGATCGCCTGGTAGCCCGCGTCGTTGGGGTGCACGTCGTCGGCGAAGAGCGTCGACAGCGAGCCGGCCGCCCGCATCTCCGCGTTGAGGTCCGCGAGCGGCACCTGCTTCGCCTGCGCCAGGGCCTTGATCCGCGTGTTCATGTCGTCGAGCCAGAGGTTGCGGCCCTCCGGCGCCTTCGCCGGGTTCACGGGGATGATCGTGGCCAGGACCGGCAGCGTGTTCACGTCGCGCGCGGTGTCGACCATGCCGCCGAGCGAGTCGAGCGTGAAGCAGGCGGCCGGGCTCGAGCGCTGGCAGGTCTGGTCCTGCCAGTCGTTCGTGCCGTAGAGGATCAGCACGTAGGCCGGGCGGAAATTGCGCAGCCACAGCGCCAGCCGCGAGAGGCCCTCGGCGCTGTTCGTGCCGGGGCGGCCGAACTTCTGGACCTGGGCCCGACCGAAGTGCGGCCCGAGCAGGTTCTGCAGCTTGAGGGCGTAGCCCTGGCCGTCCGCCGAGCCGTCCCCGTAGGTGATGCTGTCCCCGTAGCCGAGGTACACGTTCGCGCCGTTGGTCCCGATCGGCAGCGTGAGCGGGATGCGGACCTCCGTCTGGGCCGGCACCGAGATGGGGATCGCGCCGAGCGGCTGGAAGTAGGCGGGGATGCTCTCCGTGCGCAGGTTGACGGTGGAGGCGCCCTCCTCGATGCCCGTCACGGTCGCGACCCCGGTGCCCGGCTGGCTGCGCCCGGTGCCGGTCCCGATCACGACGTCCACGTTGGGGACGCGCACCGCCTCGTTCGCGTCGAGCACGCCGTTCGCGTTCTCGTCGTAGAAGACGGTCGCGCTCACGGTGTAGGTCGGGATGGGCGGCGTGCTCGGCCCGCTCGGGGTGGACCCGCCCCCTCCGCAGGACGAGACCAGGACGGCGACCGCCAGGCAGGCCAGGACACGCGAGCGGCTCATAGCAGCCGAGGAGATTAACACAGCGGCTGCGCAGCGGCGCTACGCCGGGGCCTAGGGCGCGACCCCCTCCCTCACGTCCACCTCGAAGCGCCGGAAGCGCTCGAAGCTCAGCACCTCGCGCAAGTGGAAGCGGAGGAACAGGAGCTTGCGGCCGGAGACGCTGCCCTCGAGCCGGCGCGGCAGCCAGACCCCCTCCTCGAGCCGCGCGAACTCCGCGCGGAACACGACGTTTGCGACGCTCGCGCCGAGCCCGAACGCCACGCTCACGTCCCCGGTGTTGCGCAGCTCGAGCCGGGCCACCGCCTGCTCCGCCTCGTCGACCCACAGCCGTCCCGAGAGCTTCTTCAGCACGAA
>JBGASI010000314.1:0-5847 GCA_044229815.1 Vicinamibacteria bacterium
CGCTTGAGCGCGCGGTGGTTGAGGCACGCGTTCACCGCGATCCGGTACAGCCAAGTGCGCAGCGAACTGTCTCCGCGGAAGCGGCCGATGGCCCGCCAGGCCCTGAGAAACACGTCCTGCGCCAGGTCGTTGGCATCCTCGTGGTTGTTCACGTACCGGTAGCAAAGGCGGTACACGTTGCGCTGGTACAGTTCGACCAGCCGGTCGAAGGCCTCGCGCTCGCCGCGCCGGCAGGCGTCGACGAGCAAGCGCTCGGCCCCGCGCGCCTCCTCCGCGTCGTCCGGACGCGTGGCGGCCGACGCGAGGCCGAGCGGAAGGGCGAGGCCCATCCCGGTCACCGGATCGGCGGCTCCTCGTCGTCCTCGGCCCGGCCACCCGGGCCGCCCGGCCCACCGCCTGGACCGCCGGCGGGAGGCATCCCGGGCCGCCCGGCGTTACGGCCGTGCCGGCGCCAGGCCCGGCCGGTGCCGCGCCGTTCGAGCCCCATCCGCCGCATCTTCGCCTGCTGCTCCGGCGTGAGCAGCTTGCGCAGCGCCAGGCGCCGGTCCACGCGCGCCTTCGTCGCGGCCGCCTGCAGGTCCAGCACCGACTTCGTCCGTGCCGCGACGAGCTTCTCGTCCAGCGTCGGCGCGTCGAGCGCCTCCTCGAGCTCCATGCGAGCGATCTGTGCGTCGGCGCCGCGACGGATCGCCTCCTTCCGCTCGGCCTGCCACTGCTGTCGCAGCTGCGCCGCCTGCTCGTCGCTCAGGCCCAGCTCCCGCTGCAACCGCTCCGGCCCCCCCGGCCCCCCACGACCGGGCAGGCGCGCCTCGCGGGCCTCGCGCGCATCCCGGGCCTCGCGTCCCGGCCGTGCCGGCCGCGCCGCCGGCTGCTCCTGGGCCACGACACCCGCCGCCCCGATCGCCATCATCCCGAGTCCAACCAGTAGTCCCTTTCGCATCGTCCTGTCTCCTTCGCAACGGTTAGACCGGGCCGCGGTCGGAAGGTTGGGCCTCGAGCCTCAGGCTCTTCAACAGGATCGGACCACCCCCGAGCAGGCGCAGGTCCACCGCCCCGTCGCCCGGACGCAGCTCGAAGGACGCCGACCACGAGCCGTCGCGCAGCCCGAACGGCGCGCGGCGCCACGGCGCCCCCGGGCGATCGGGGGCCACCACCAGCCACGGCGTCCCAGTCGCGGACAGCCGCTCGCCGCCGAGCTCGAGCCGATACGCCCCGATGGGCAGCGGCAGGCGACGACCCACCGTTGCCCCGCCTGGGTGGCGATGCGGTTCGTAGAGGGGCCCCCAGTCGAGGCCCCGCGGCTCCCAGATGGCCACCGTGCGCGCCGCGGCCCGCCAGCCGGGCACCGCCACGGCAGGCAGGCCCACGACCCGCACGGCGTCCCGGTCGGGCGGCGCGCGCGCCGACCCCAGGGCCGCCGCCTGGGCCGCCAGCGCGAGCCCGACCCCGGCCGCAGCCACGCGGCGGGCGCCCGGCCGTCGAGCGCGCCACGGCACGGCGGCGACGAGCGCGATCGCCCAGACGAGTGCCAGCCGATGCCGGTCCGCCTCCTCGAGGACGTACCCGGGCAGCAGGCCGGTCCACTCGCGCGCGCCCGACGCGACCCGGAAGAACGGGGCCGTGCCGTCCCGGTCCCGGTGCACCAGCTCCGGCCCCAGCGCCCCGCCTGCGCCCGCCCAAAGCCCCCAGCCCACCAGCAGGGCCGCACCCGCGGTGAGACCTCGGCGCTCCCACACGCAGCCGACCGCCACGAAGAGGATCGGAGCGATCGGCACCAGGAAGCGGCCGGGCGGGTTGTAGCCTCCGCGCCACATGTGCCAGGACCCTGCCATCAAGACGACGGACGCCACAGCTGCGGCGGCGACGAGGCCCAGCCGGCGGTCCCGCCGGGCGAGAAGCCACAGTCCCGGCAGCGCCAGCGCCAGGACGGGGGCGTACACCAGCAGGCCGAACTCCTGATCGAAGAGGAGCCCGGGCAACCCCTCGGCGAGCGTCGACAGCGCGAACTCGGGCCGGCGCCCGTACACCCGCCCGGGGTTCCAGAACCCGTAGAGCACCTGGTGGTGCAGGGCGATGCCGAGGATCGAGGCCAGCATCGGCCCGGCGAGCCCGGCGAACGTGCCGGGCCGACGGTGGCGCCAGGCGGCGTGCAGGACCACGAGAGCCGCGAG
This sequence comes from Vicinamibacteria bacterium, assembly GCA_044229815.1. Taxonomy (GTDB): domain Bacteria; phylum Acidobacteriota; class Vicinamibacteria; order Fen-336; family Fen-336; genus DATBSL01. Next base: position 2,172 of record JBGASI010000314.1, read on the forward strand.
CAGGGCGTAGCGGACGTTGAGCCACGGCAGGGCGGCCGCCGCCAGACCGATGCCGAGCGCACCCGCGGGGCCGAGCCGCTCACGCGCCCCCCGGCGCAGGCCGAAGGCGACCGCCAGCGCAGCGGGGACTTCCGTGAAGACTAGGCCCGCGTAGTGCAGGAGCGGCGGCGAAAGCACCAGCAGCCAGCCCACGGCCTCGGCCACGTCCGCGCGGCCGGTCGTCTCGCGGGCCCAGCCGCGGACCTCGGCCGCGAGGAGCGCCGCCAGGAGCGCCATGAACACCACGACGCCGGCGTAGCCGGCGAGCGCCCAGGCCGGGAGCACGAGCAGCGAGAGGCCAACCGCGTGCAGCGAGTAGACCTCGCCGTGGCGTCCGCGCAGGCGGTAGTGCGGCGCAAGCGGGGCGTCGTGGAAGCTGCGGTAGCGTCCCTCCGCGTAGTCGCGCTCGAGCGAGAGGTCGCCGTCGTGCAGCAGGCTCTCGGCCACCATCAGGTAGTGCGGCTCGTCGCCCTGCGGACCGACTCGCGCCTGCGTGCGGCCGGCCGCGGCCACCAGGACGGCGAAGGCGAGTGGCAGGAAGGCCGCGCGCCAGGGCCGCCAGCGGGCGGCCGCCGCGCACAGCGCGAGCCCGGCGCAGACGAGGGCCGCGAGCGGCGGGCCCGAGACCGCGGCCACCCCGGCCAGCGGCACGCCGAGTGCCAGGAGCGCCAGCGGCAGAACGAGACCCCGGCAGGCCGCCAGCCCCTCGCCTGTCCGCGGCGCGAACAACACTCCCGCGGCCGCGAGCACGCTCGCCGCGACCGCAACCGCGCCCGGCCACCCGAGCCAGTAGCCCCCGGGCCGCGCCGCCGCCCCGCCCAGCGCGAGAAGCGCGGCGAGCGCGAGCGTGCAGGCGCCGAACGACGTCGAGACGCGCCAGGGAGAGGTCATGGGCGGCAGGGCGATTCTGATACGGGACATCGCCGCCGCAAAACCCGTCTTGCCAAGGATCCCTCGCGGGGTCCATAGTTCCTTCAGTAGCCTGGAGGCTGCCATGGGCAAGGTCATCCGAACCACCCCGGCCCGGCTGGTGTCCGCCGCCGCAGTCGCCTGCCTCTTCGTGGCGTCACAGCCCGCGCGGGCGGACGAGGTCCTGCTGCGCAGCGGCGGGAAGGTGAGCGGCGTCATCGTCGAGCGGACCGCGTCGAAGATCGTCATCGAGAGCGGGCCCGGTCGCGTCACGCTGCCCATGTCCCGCGTCCTGAAGGTCGTCGAGAGCCGTTCGGCCATCGAGGCCTGGCAGGAGAAGGCCGCCGACCTGGCGGCCGGCGACGTGGAAGGCTGGGCGACGCTCGCCCGCTGGGCGGCGGAGCGCGATCTCGGCACCCAGTCGCGCGACGCCTGGCGCCGCGTCCTGGCGCTCCAGCCAGCCCACGCCGAAGCCAACGCGGCGCTCGGCCGCGAGCGCCTGGACGGGGAGTGGCTCGATCGCGACGACGCCTATCGCGCCCGCGGCTTCGTGATGTTCGAGGGCCGCTGGCTGACGCCGGTCGAGCACGAGGCGGCGCTGCGCGAGCGCGAGGCCGAGAGCTGGGGCGCGCGCGAGCGTCGCGAGTCCGAGGCTCGCGTGCGGGAGGCCGAGGCGCGGGCCCGCGAGGCCGAGGCGCGCGCGCACGAGGCCGAGCGCCAGCCCGCCGAGGTCGAGACCGGCGGCATCCCCTACGGCTGGGGCTGGGGCGGCGGCGGCTATTGGCCCATGCCCCCCGTGGATCCCGGCCCCGACCTGCCGCCACCCTCGCGGCCGCCGCACCACGTCTCGCCCCCTCGATCGACGCCGCCGTCGTCGATCAACGGGCCGTCCGACACGAAGCCGGCCGACGCGAAGCACGAGGGCGTCTCGCGCCCCTCCCCGCGCAGCTGAGCCTGGTCTCGCCGCCCCTCGTGGCGGGCATTGACTTTCGCCTGATCTTCGCCTAACTTCTCCGCAGCGTCGACGGCCTCGACGGAAGGAGAACGAAGATGTATCTCACTCGCCGGCAGAAGGAGATGCTCGATTTCCTGAACGGCTACATCGACGCGAACGGCTACGCGCCCACCATCGAGGAGACCGCGGCCCACTTCGGCCTGCGCTCGCTGGCCACCGTCCACAAGCACCTCTCGAACCTGCAGAAGAAGGGCCTGGTCAAGCGCGACTGGAACCGCAGCCGGGCGCTCGAGCTGGTGCGCACGGAGGTGCGCGTCCACGCGATCGAGCTGCCGCTGCTCGGGCGCGTGGCGGCGGGCTCGCCGATCGAGGCGATCAGCGCCAGCGAGACGATCTTCGTGCCCGAGGACATGGTCAGCCGGGGCAACGAGACCTACGTCCTGCAGGTGAAGGGCGACTCGATGATCGAGGAGCAGATCCGCGACGGGGACTACGTGATCGTCGAGAACCGCCGCTTCGCCAAGGACGGCGAGATGGTGATCGCGCTGCTCGACGGCGAGACCGTCACGCTCAAGAAGCTCTACCGCGAGGGCGGGGGCCGCGTCCGGCTTCAGCCCGCGAACGCGGCGCTGCAGCCGCTGTTCGTCGACCAGGATCGCCTGAGGATCCAGGGCGTCGTCATCGGGGTGCTGCGCAAGTACTGAGCGCGGGCGCGGCCGGCCGCCCTGCTAGACTGCACCCGGAGGCCCGATTTGTCCGAGGAAAAGCCGCAGCAGGTCGACTTCAACATCGTGCCCGACGACAGCGTGGAGATCCCGCGCGCGTACGCCAACTTCTGCGCCGTGCAGAACTCGCCGTTCGACTTCACCCTGTCCTTCTGCGAGATGCAGCCCCCGACCGAGCGGCAGTTGCGCGAGGCGCAGACGACGCACGTGATCAAGGCGCCCGTGCGCGCCCGCCTGGCGATCCCCGTCCAGATGGTCCCGGGCCTGATCTCCGCCCTCCAGGAGAACTTCCGCCTCTACCAGCAGTCCTTCGGCCCGACCCGCGGCCCGGTGAACTGAGCGACAGCCGGATGGGGTTTCGGACCTCCCGCGCCCTTCTCTCCCCCTAGACTGGGCTCGTGAAGGAGCACCGCCGCACCGTCCTGCACGTCGACCTCGACCCGTTCTTCGTCTCCGTCGAGCGGGCCCTCGATCCCGCACTGCGCGGGCGAGCCGTCATCGTCGGCGGCGACGGGCGTGGCGGCGGCTTCGTGGCGGCCGCGAGCGCCGAGGCCCGCGGCGCGGGCGTGCGAGCCGGCCTTCCGCTCACCGAGGCCCGCCGCCTGTGTCCCGACGCCGCGTTCTGCCGCGGCGACCTCGCGGCCTATGGCCGGGTGAGCGAGGAGGTCACGGCCGTGCTGGTGGCGGCGAGCCGGCGCGTCGAACGACCCTCGGCCGACGAGGCCTTCGTCGACCTCACGCCGGACGACCCCGGCGGCCCTCCGGCGGTGCGCACCGTCGAGACGATCCGCGACGAGCTGCAGCGACGCCTCGGCCTCGACGCCTCGCTCGGCGTCGCGTCCTCGCGCCTGGCGGCGCGGATCGCCTCCGCCTGGGCCCGGCCCCGCGGCCTGCTCGTGGTGCTGCCGGGCTACGAGCAGTCCTTCCTCGCCGGGAAGCGGATCTCGGTCCTCGACCTGCCGCCCCACCTCGAAAGCGCGCTCGAGCGGGCGGGCCTGACCACCCTCGGCCAGGTGGCTGACAGCGCCGAGCCCGCGCTGGCGGCGGC
>JBGASI010000315.1:0-5840 GCA_044229815.1 Vicinamibacteria bacterium
GACCGGGACGAGCTGCCGGCGGACGCGCTTCTCGTCGCGTCCGTCCGCTCGCTCGGGGGCGCCCCGCCGCTCGCCCTGTACCAGGCCCGTGTGCTCCACGCCGGCGCCGTGGCGCTGGAGGGCACGCTCGGGACCTTCCTGCCCGCCGGCGACGGGCAGCGGAGCGGACTCGCGCGGTGAGCCAGCCGCTGCTCGAAGCGCGCGGCCTGCGCCGCACCTACACCCTGGGGCACGTCGAGGTCGCCGCCCTGCGCGGCGTGGACTTCCGGCTCGAGCGGGGCGAGCTCGCGGTGATCGCGGGCCCGTCCGGCAGCGGCAAGAGCACGCTGCTGAACCTGCTCGGCTGCCTGGACGAGCCCGACGAGGGCAGCGTGGCCTTCGAGGGCCGCGACCTCGGGCGCGCGAGCGCCGCGGAGCGGACGCTCTACCGCCGTCGCCGCCTGGGCTTCCTGTTCCAGGCCTTCCACCTCGTCCCGGTGCTCTCGGCCTTCGAGAACGTCGAGTACCCGCTGTTGATCGACGGCGTCGGTCGCGGCGAGCGCCGCCGCCGCGTGCTGGCCGCGCTGGCCGAGGTCGGCCTCGAGCAGCGGGCCGCCCACCGTCCCGACCGGCTCTCCGGCGGCGAGCGGCAGCGGGTGGCGCTCGCCCGAGCCCTCGTCCACGACCCGGTGCTCGTCCTCGCCGACGAGCCGACCGCCAGCCTCGACTCCGTCACCGGGGGCGCCGTGATCGACCTGCTGACCCGGCTCAACGCCGAGCGCGGGGTGTCCTTCCTCGTCGCCACCCACGACCCGGCGATCATGGCGCGCGCGCCGCGTGTCGTGCGCCTGGCGGACGGCCGCGTCGTCGACCGTGTGACCGCGGAGGGCCCGTGATGCTGGCGGCGATCGCCCTGCGCAACCTGGCCCGCAACCGGCGGCGAACGGCCCTGGCGCTGCTGGTGGTGGCGTCCGGCGCGGCCTCGCTGCTCCTGACCGCGGGCTACATGCGCGAGTCGTTCGCGGGCCTGCGCGAGGCGTTCATCCGCGGCGGCCTCGGCCACCTCGAGGTCGCGCCCGTCGGCGAGGCGGCGGAGAGCGCCTCGCCCGACCGCGCCAGCCCGCCTTCGTTCACCGGCTGGGGCGAGCTGCGCCGCTCGATCGAGGCGCTGCCGCACGTCGTCGGCGTGACGGGCACGATCGTCACCCACGGCCTCGTGGCGCGCGGCGAGCGAACGCTGCCTTTCGTCGGCGCCGGCCTCGAGACCGACCGCGAGCAGCGCATGGGCCTGGTCGTGAAGCTCAAGGGCGGCCAGCCCCTGCCGCTCGCCGCACCGGCGGAGGGCGAGGAGGCGGCGCTCGTCGGGCTCGGCCTGGCGCGCCAGCTCGGGGCGGGTGTCGGCGACGTGGTGACGCTGACCGCGGTCTCGGGCGACGGGATGCTCAACGCGCTCGACGTCCGGGTGTGCGGGCTCGTCACGACGGGAGTCCAGGACCTCGACCTGCGCTTCCTGCGCGTGCACCTCGCCACCGCCCAGCGCCTGCTGGGGACGAGCGCCGTCTCCTCGCTCGTGGTGATGCTCGACGACACCGCCCGGACCGAGCCTCTGCGCGGCGCGATCGCCCGCGCGGCCGGCCCGCGCTTCGCGGTCACGGGCTGGCGCGAGCGCGCCTCGTTCTACGACCAGGTGCGCGCCCTCTACGCCGGCATCTTCAGCTTCCTGGGCGGTGTCGTCCTGCTGCTCGTCTGTCTCTCCTCCTCGAACACCCTGCTCATGGCGGTGATGGAGCGCACGCGGGAGATCGGGGCGCTGCTGGCGATGGGCACGAGCGCGGGCCAGGTGGTCCGGATGATCGTGCTCGAGGCCGCCTGGCTCGGGCTGTTCGGCGGCCTCGCCGGCAGCGTCCTCGGTGTGCTCGGGGCCGGCGCCATCCACGCCCTGCGCATAGAGATGCCGCCGCCCCCCGGGGCCGTGGAGGCGATCGAGCTCCGCCTCCGCATCCTGGCCTGGGATCCTCTCTGGGTGACCGGCCTGATGGTGGTGATGCTCGCCGTCTCGGCGGCGGTGCCGGCCTGGCGGGTGCTCCGCCTGCGGATCGCCGAGGCCCTCGCCCACGTGTAGGCCGGTCGGCCCCTGGTCGGCGCGCCTTCCTTGACTTGGCGGCCGTGCCCGGCGATCCTCCGTCAGCCGACCCATGAGGATCCTGCTCGTCAAGCCAAAGGCACGCCTCGGGACGATCCTGGGCCTGCAGGCCTATCAGCTCCTCGAGCCGCTCGAGCTGGGCTACGTGGCCGCGGCCGTGCCGCCCGGCCACGAGGTGCGCGTGCTCGACCTGCGGCTCGCGCGTTTCGCCGACCGGGCCTTCGTCCGTTCGCTCGCCGCCTTTCGCCCCCACCTCGTCGGCTTCACCGGCTACAGCCACGAGGGGGGAGAGGTCCGGCGCCTGGCCCGCCTGGTGCGGGAGAAGCTCCCCTCCTGCAAGGTGATCGCGGGTGGGCACCACGCGACGATGGCGCCCGAGGACTACGACGTCCCCCAGATCGACGCTGTCGTGCGGGGCGAGGGCTGCACGCCCTTCCGCGCCATCGTGAACGCGCTCGCCGCCGGCCGCGACCTCGAGGGCATCCCGAGCGTGCTGCTGCCGGGACCCGGCTTCGGGGGCGAAGCCCTGAAGGTGTGGCCCCGGTACTCCGATCCCGCGCTGCTGCCCGCGCCGCGGCGCGACCTCTGGGACGTCCGCTCCTACCGCTCGGTCTGGGCGGGCGAGGACAGTCCCTCCTGGTCGCCGCTGTTCCCGCCGGTGAGCCAGGTGCGCGCCTCGTGGGGCTGCCGCGCGCGCTGCACCTTCTGCGTGGTGCCCTTCCTCTCGGACGGCAAGCACATGCCGCGCCCGGCCGAGGCCGTCGCCGAGGAGATCGCCCGCGCGCCGGCCGACCACATCTACTTCTGCGACGACGAGAACTTCATCGACGAGGAGTTCGGCTTCGAGCTGGCGGACGCGATCGCGCGCCGCGGCATCCGCAAGCGCTACTTCGCCTGGACGCGCGCCACCTCGGCGAACCGCTCGATGGACCTGATGCGGGCCTGGCGCCGGATCGGCCTCGACTGCGTCTTCATCGGTTTCGAGTACGCGAGCGACGAGGACCTGAAGCGGGTCAAGAAGGGCGGCTCGGTCGCGGCCAACGAGAAGGCGCTCGACAACCTCCGCTCCGAGGGCATCGGCGTGCACGCCGCATTCATGGTGCAGCCCGAGTACACGGAGGACGACTTCGAGCGGCTGCGCCGCTACGTGCAGCACCTGCCCCCGGCCGAGTGCAGCTTCACGGTCTGCACGCCCTCGCCGGGCACGCCCGACTACGAGGCGATGCGGCCACGCATCTGGGTGGACAACCCCTACGACCTCTACGACTGCATGCGCCCGCTGACGCCCACGACGCTGCCGTTGCGGCGCTTCGCCTCGCTGCTGGCGCGGCAGGCGGCCGAGGGGACGGCGCGAACCCCGCGTCGCCTGCAGCGCCGTCCGGCCCCCCCGCTCGACATGCTGCGGGTCTTCAGGGCCGACCACCTCTGGTACCGGGGGTACCGGGACCTGTACCGCGACTACCCGCGGCACCTCTGGGACGAGCGATCCGGCTCGCCGCCGCCGGCGCCGGCCGGGGGAGCCGCGGCGCTCGACGCGCTGCCTCCGGCAGTGGACTCAGGGAGAGTGAAGATGCGACGCTCCGCCGCAACGCTGCTCGCCGTTCTCGCCTCGGTCGCCCTGCTGGCGGTCTCCTCGGAGGCCGCGCCGTTCCAGCGCACGGTCCCGTTCGCGCTCGACCAGTGGGTCGACATCGGCTTCAAGGACGGGCCGGTGACCATCCACCGCATCCGCGTCGAGCGCAAGAGCGGGCTGAAGGGGTTCAAGTCGGTGGTCAGCCGGCCCGGGAACAGCCAGTTCCTGCAGGACGTCCAGATCCAGATCGAGTACTCCAACAGCTCGAGCTCGGACTGGAAGGTCAAGGCCCGGATCGTCTGGCTCGACGCGGCGGACCGGACGATCGACGGCTACGAGGGCGGGGAAGACCTCGGCGACGAGGAGTCGCACGAGCTGGCGACGATGCTGTTTCCGACCCTCAAGTACGGCCTCGACCAGGCCCGCCACCTCCGCATCGAGCTCGACGTCCAGCCCGACTAGGCTATACTCCAGCCCTTCACGATGGCGGCAACGCAGGCAGTTTCCGACCGTCCAGGACCCGAGCTGATCCACCGCCGCGACGCGTGTCCCCCCCTGTGGGTCTCGGAACTGCCCGGTCTCGCGGCGGCACAGCTCGTGCCGGGGCGGCTGCAGGCCCTCGAGGTGAGGCTGGCCCGCGGCTCGACGGCCTCGCGGCTCGAGGTCGCGTTCGAGGGCGTGCGCGGGATGGACATCCTGACGTTTCAGCAGACGGTCTCGGAGGCCTACCAGGCGATCTTCGACCAGGTCGCCTGCCTGCCGACGCCGTACCCGATCCGCTTCTGGGCCTTCGTCCCGAACATCCACGCCGACCTCGGCGCGGGGCTCGACCGCTACATGGCCTTCAACGCCGGACGCTTCGCCGCCTACTCGGCCTGGTGCGGCGGGCGCGACGCGCTCGGGCGCTCCGTGGCGACGGGCTCGGCCGTCGGCATCGAGGGCGACCGCCTCGAGCTGCACTGCCTCGCCAGCTGCGAACCCGGCACGCCGGTGGAGAACCCGCGCCAGGTTCCCGCGTACCGTTACTCGCGCCGCTACGGGCCGCTGCCTCCCTGCTTCGCGCGCGCCACCGCGATGCAGGGCGCATCGCTCGGCCGCCGCCTCCTGGTGGGGGGGACGGCCAGCATCCGGGGCGAGGACTCGCTTCACGTGGGCGACGCCCGGGCGCAGACGCTCGAGACGCTGCAGAACCTCGCAAGCCTCGTCCGCTCCGCCTGCGGCACGGCCGAGCCCGCGGTCGGCGACGACGACGCGCTGCTCGACTGCCTGGGTCGGTTCCGGGAGCTGCGGGTCTACACCCCGCGCCCCGGCGATGGCGGCTCGGTCCTGGAGATCCTGACGCGGTTCTTCGTGGGGGCGGGCCGTATCGAGGTCCTGCAGGCCGAGCTGTGTCGTCCGGAGCTGCTCGTGGAGCTCGAGGGAGTGGCCGAGATCCAGGCCCCCCCGCCCGCCTCCGGCTCGTGAACCGCCCGGTGGTCGCCCGCGGGCGTCGCGAGGCGTTCCCTGCGCTGACCCTGCTGGCGCTGCTGGCGCTGCTGGCCTGGGCCGTGCCCGCCCACGCCGCAGCGCCGGCGCTGCGCGGGATCGGGGTCGACGAGACGCTCGCCGACGCCCCGAGGCTGGCGCCGGTCCTGGCGCAGCTCGGGGCGCTTCCCGCCGAGGTCCCCGTCTTCGTGCGACTCGCCGTCCTGCGCGCCAGCCTCGAACCGGAGCCGGCCCGCTTCGAGCTCGCGGGACTCCACGAGCGTGTGGCGCTGTACTACGGCCTCGGCGTGCAGGTGCTGCTCGACCTGGGGCCGTTGCCACGGACCGAGGCCGAGCTGCCCGCCTGGAAGGCCTTCGTGCGCGCGGTCGCGCTGCGCTGCCAGGGCAGGGTGCGGGGCTACCAGCTCGCCGTCGCGGGCGGGGACGGGACGACGGAGGCGGCCTACGCGATCAAGGTGGCCGCGGTCGAGGTGCGGGCGGCCGACCCCGCCGCGCTCGTCCTGCTCGACGGCCTCGGCCGGATCCCGGCCTCGGCGAGGACGCAGCTGTACTCGGAGGCGCTGGCGCCCTACGTCGACGGGCTCGCCGTCGCCTTCGACCCGGGTGGCCCCGGGCCGGCGGCGGGCTCCATCTCCGAGCTGGAGGCGCTCGGCGCCGGCG
>JBGASI010000316.1:0-5791 GCA_044229815.1 Vicinamibacteria bacterium
CTCGACGCCGAGCTCGCGCACGAGCGGGCCGCGCTCGCGCACACCGAGGCGCTGGCCGCGCTGCGCCTCGCCGCGGCCGGGCTCGACCGCGCGGTCGGCCGATGACGACGCCGGTGCCCCCGGTCGCGGTCGAGCTGCGCGAGCTCAGCAAGCGCTTCGGCGCGTTCCAGGCCGTCGACCGCGTCTCGCTCAGCGTGGCGGAGGGCGAGATCTTCGGCTTCCTCGGCGCGAACGGGGCCGGAAAGTCGACGACGATCCGCATGATCTGCGGCCTGCTCGCGCCCAGCTCGGGCACGGCGCGGGTGCTCGGCGTCGACGTCGCGCAGGACCCCGAGGGCGTCAAGCGCCGCATCGGCTACATGAGCCAGCGCTTCAGCCTGTACGACGACCTGACGGTGGCCCAGAACCTGCGCTTCTTCGGCGGCGTCTACGGCCTGCGCGGCCGGGAGGCGCGCGAGCGCGAGGCCTGGGCGCTGCAGATGGCCGACCTCGACGGCAAGCAGGACCGGCTCACCGGCGAGCTGCCGGGCGGCTGGAAGCAGCGGCTGGCGCTCGCCTGCGCCGTGCTGCACCGGCCCCGGGTCGTGTTCCTCGACGAGCCCACGAGCGGCGTCGACCCGCTCTCGCGCCGCGGGTTCTGGCGGTTGATCGACGAGATGGCCGCTTCCGGGGTGACGGTGTTCGTCACCACCCATTACCTCGACGAGGCCGAGTACTGCCACCGGCTCGCGCTCATCCACGCCGGGCGGCTCGTGGCGCTCGGGACGGTGTCCGAGCTGAAGCAGGTCTTCGCGGGCAACGCCGTGCTCGAGGTGGTCGCGCCGCGAGCCGGCGAGGCGCTCGAGGCGCTGTCGAGAGCGCCCTGGGCGCTCGAGACCTCCGTCTTCGGCACGCGCATCCACGTGGTGGTGCGCGACGCGGGCGAGGGCCGCCGCGAGGTCGAGCGCCTGCTGGCGGCCGCCGGCAACGAGGCGGCGTCGGTCGAGCGCATCCTGCCCTCGCTCGAGGACGTGTTCATCCACCACGTCGAGCAGGCGGAGGCGGCGCGCCAGACCGGCTCGCCGGCAGCGCCGTGAAGCGCCTGCGCGCGGTCGTCGTCAAGGAGCTGCGGCAGGTCCGCCGCGACCCGTTCTCGCTGGCGATGCTGATCGGCCTGCCCGCGTTCATGCTGGTGCTCTACGGCTTCGCGCTGAACTTCGACGTGCGCCACGTGCGGCTCGCCGTCCAGGACCTCGACCGCGGCGCCGCCAGCCGCGAGCTCGTCGCCTCCTTCACGCACTCGACCTACTTCGACCTCGTGGCGACCCCGGACGCCGGCGCCGACCTCGACGCCCTGCTGGAGCGGCGCGCGGCGCGCGCCGTGCTCGTGATCCCGGCCGGCTACGGCCGCCACCTCGACGCCGGCCGCAGCGCGCCGGTCCAGCTGCTGCTCGACGGCGCCGACTCGACCACCGCCACCACCGTGCTCGGCTACGCGCGGGCGCTGGTCGCCGAGCAGAACCTGGCGATCCAGGCCGCGACGCTGCGACGCGCCGGCGTGCGGGCGCGCAGCGTGCTCGACCTCGAGCCCCGTGTGCTGTTCAACCCCGAGCTGCAGTCGACGCAGTTCCTCGTGCCGGGGCTGATCGGCTTCCTGCTGATGCTGACGGCCGTGCTCTCGACGGCGCTGTCGGTCGTGCGCGAGAAGGAGCGCGGCACGATGGAGCAGCTGCGCGTGGCGCCGCTGCGCACCTGGGAGCTGATCGTGGGCAAGACGCTCCCCTACCTCGGCATCTCGCTCGTCGCCACGTTCATCATCCTGCTCGCGGCGCGGGCGCTGTTCGGCGTCGTGATCCGCGGCCCCTACCTCGACCTGCTCGGCGCCGTGCTGCTCTACCTGTTCGGCGCGCTCGGCTTCGGCCTGTTCATCTCGACCGTCGCCAACACCCAGCTCCTCGCGTTCCAGGCCGGGCTGATCAGCTCCCTGCTGCCCGCGATCCTGCTCTCCGGCTTCATCTTCCAGATCCGCGTGATGCCGGCCTGGCTGCAGCTGGTGACCTACCTGGTGCCGGCCCGCTACTTCCGGGTGATCCTGCGCGGGATCATCCTCAAGGGCGAGGGCCTCGCGACCTACTGGCCGCAGGTCGGCGCGCTCGTCCTCTACGCGCTCGCAGTCGTCGCGCTCGCTTCCGCGCGGCTCGCCCGCCGGGAGGCCTGAGGCCATGCACGCCCTGTGGCGCGTGATCGTCAAGGAGTTCCTGCAGATCCGCCGCGACCGCCGGATGATCCCGGTGATCTTCGTGGCCCCGATCGTCCAGGTGGCCGTCTTCGGCTTCGCCGTGAACACCGACGTGACGGACGTGCCGACCGTGCTCGTCGACCAGGACCGCAGCGCCGCGAGCCGCGACCTCGCCAGCCGCTTCGTGCGCTCGGGCTACTTCGAGATCGTCGCCACGGAGGAGCGGGCCGACGCCGTCGACCGCTGGCTGGTCACCTCGCGCGCCCAGCTGGGCCTCGTGATCCCGAGCGGCTTCGGCGCGGCGCTCGCCGCCGGTCGCGGCGCGGCGCTGCAGCTCGTCGTGGACGGCAGCGACGCCGCCTCCGCCAACGTGGCGCTCGGTTATGCCGCCGCGCTCGCGCGCGGCTACGCGGCCGAGGTGTCGCTGCGGCAGCTCGCCGGCGCGCCGCTGCCGCGGGCCGGCCAGGCCGAGCTCGTCCCGCGCGTCTTCTACAACCCCGACCTCAAGAGCCGCTGGTTCTACGTGCCGGCCGTGCTCGCGATGATCCTGATGATCATGACGCTGCTGCTCTCGGCGATGGGCGTCGTGCGCGAGAAGGAGATCGGCACGATGGAGCAGATCATGGTCACGCCGATCCGGCCCTGGCAGCTGCTCGTCGGCAAGCTCGCGCCGTTCGCCGTGATCGGCCTGGTGCAGACGTGCCTGGCGACCGCGGTGGCCGTCTTCGGCTTCGGCGTGCCGCTGCGCGGCTCGTTCGCGCTGCTGCTCGCCCTCACCCTGCTCTTCATCCTGAGCACGCTCGGCCTCGGCCTGTTCGTCTCGACGATCGTGCAGAACCAGCAGCAGGCGATGATGGCCGCCACCTTCGCGGCGATGGTGCCGATGGTCTACCTGTCCGGCCTGATCTTCCCGATCGAGAACATGCCGCCGGCGATCCAGGCCGTGACCTGGGTGATCCCGCTGCGCTACTACGCGGAGATCATCCGCGGCGTGTTCCTGCGCGGGTCGGGCATCGGCGTGCTGTGGCCGGAGGCCGCGGTGCTGCTCGGCATGGGCATCGCGATCCTGACGCTCGCCTCGCTGCGCTTCCGCAAGCGGCTCGACTGAGGCCGGGCGCGCGCCTTGACCCGCCCTGCGCCCGCGTGCTGTATTGCCCGTATGGTCCCGCACCTCGCGCGTCATCTCCCGCGCCGGCTCGCGCTCGCCGCGCTCGCCGCGGCGCTCGTTTCGCCGGCGCCGGCCGCCCTCGCCCAGCCGCTGCCCGGGCTGGCCAGGCCCGCGCCGGCACCCGCGCCGACGCCGGCGGCGAGCCCCGAGCCGGTCGTGGAGGCGCCCGACTCCCCGCGGGCCTCGGCCCGCAGCTTCGTCGAGCTGGCGGCACGCCGCGGCGACTACACGGGCGCCGCGCGCTACCTGACGCTGCCGGCCGGCGAGGAGGCCCGGGGCCCCGAGCTGGCCCGCAGGCTGCGGGCGGTCCTCGAGCGCCACCTCGACGTCGACCTCGACACGATCTCCCCGCTCCCGGAGGGCGCGCCGCAGGACGGCCTGCCGGCCGGGGTCGACACGCTCGGCACGGTACCCGACGGGCGCGGCGGCCGGGACCCGGTCTTCGTCGTCCGCTCGCGCGACGCGGCCGGGGCCTACTGGGCCTTCTCGCGGCAGACCGTGGCCCGCGTCGACGGCTGGTACGACGCGCTGCCCGACCGCTGGGTCCGCGAGTGGATGCCGCAGGGCCTGCAGCGCTACGGGCCCTCCGACCTCGCCTGGTGGCAGTGGCTGGCGCTCCCGCTGCTGCTGCTCGTGGCCCTGGTGCTCGGCCGCCTGCTCGGTGTGTTCACGACCGCGCTGCTCCATCGGCTGTTCCGCCGCACGCCGACCGAGTGGGACGAGCGCCTGCTCGAGCGCACCGCCCCGGCCCTCAGCCTGCTGTTCGCCGTGGCGCTCACCGCCGCGCTGCTGCCCTGGCTCGCGCTGCTGCCCGACGCCCAGCGCACGGCCCGCTCCACGCTCGGCGGCGTGGCGACGCTGGCTGTCTTCTGGGCCCTCTGGCGCTCGGTGGACGTCTGGGCCGAGTTCCTGATGGACAGGCCCTGGGCGCGGGACAATCCCTCCGCGCGCTCGCTGCTCTCGGTCACGCGCAACCTGGCGAAGGTCGTGGTGGCGATCGGCGGGCTGGTGGCGACGCTCGCGGCGTTCGACTACCCCGTCGCGACGGTCCTGGCCGGCCTCGGCATCGGCGGCGTCGCGCTCGCCTTCGGCGCCCAGAAGACGATCGAGAACCTGTTCGGCTCGGTGGCCCTGGCGGCCGACCAGCCCTTCCGCGTCGGCGACCTCGTCAAGGTCGAGGACTTCACGGGCACGGTGGAGCGCATCGGCATGCGCTCCACCCAGATCCGCACGCAGGATCGGACGCTCATCAGCCTGCCGAACGGCAAGCTGGCCGACATGCGGATCGAGGACTTCGCCTCGCGCGACCGCATCCGCTTCTCGGCCACCGTCAGCCTCGCTTACGGCACGAGCGAGGCGCAGGTCCTCCAGGTCGTGTCCGGGATCGAGGAGCTGCTGCACGGGATGCCAGGGATCTGGCCGGACGCGGTCGTGGCCAGGCTCGCCGCGCTCGGGCCCTGCTCGCTCGACGTCGAGGTGCTCTGCTGGTTCGCCACCGCGAGCTTCGACGAGTTCCGCGAGCTGCGGCAGGCGGCCCTGCTCGGGATCGTGCGCATCGTCGAAAAGTCCGGGACGCGCCTCGCCCTGCCGAGCCGGACCGTCTACCTGGAACGGACCGACCCGGAGGGGCGCCCGGCTCAGCCCGCCAGGTAGACGGCGTCGAACGGGGTCGCGCCCGGCCGGCGCGTGACACGCCCGTTCGCGGCCAGCCGCTCCAGCACCAGCAGCGCGGTTTCGACCTCGTCCGCGGCCCCCGCGGCCTCGGCGACCTGCTCGGCCGTCGCGCCCGCGGCACCGAGGGTCGCGAGCGCCGCGAGCGCGCGCCGCTGCAGGTCGAGGACCGCCGCCGCGGCCTTCTTGCCCGCCTCGACGCCGGGCTGGTGGTAGGCGTTGATGCCGACCAGGCTGGCGTAGAGTCCCACGGCCCGCTCGTAGAGCGCGATCAGCATGCCGAGGCTGCGGGCCGAGACGTCGGGGACGCTCAGCGTCAGCGAGGCGCGGCCGCTCTCGAACAGCGCCCGCCGCGTGCCGAGCAGCAGCCCGTCGAGGAAGTCGCCGCTCGTGGCGCCCGGCTCGACCTCCAGGCTCGCGCCGGCGCGGTCCTTCAACACCCGCACGAAGGTGACGAAGAAGTCCGGCGTGCCGTCGCGCAGCTGCTGCACGAAGGCGTGCTGGTCCGTCGAGCCCTTGTTGCCGTAGACGGTGAGGCCCTGGTGCACGAGCCGGTCGCGCAGGTCCTTCTCCTTGCCCAGCGACTCCATCACCAGCTGCTGCAGGTAGCGGCTGAAGAGCAGCAGCCGGTCCTTGTACGGCAACACCACCATCGCCTTCGCGCCGCGGCCGCTGCCCGCGGCGTGCCAGGCCAGCGCGAGCAGTCCCGCCGGGTTGCGGCGCGGGTCGTGCCG
>JBGASI010000317.1:0-5783 GCA_044229815.1 Vicinamibacteria bacterium
GAAGCCAGGTACGGCGAGCCGGCCACCCCGCGCGGGTGCACGAGCACGAAGCCCAGCGGTTCCTGCCGGCGGCGGGCCACGTGAAGCTCCAACTCGGGGCGGGCGCAGACCGCCCGACACGCCTCGAGGCCGCGACCGAGCGTCGTCCAGGGTTCGGATCCCGCCATCACCCGCGCCGCCCACTCGCGATCCCCGTCCTCCGGGCGACCGATCTCGATCGGGTCCTTCATCGCCTCCCCCGCTCCAGCGCCGCTACTCGAGGCCGAGCACCGCGCGGATGGTCCGGACCACGCCGTTCGCGTTGTTGGCGGGCGCGACAAAGCCCGCCCGCTCCTTCAGGCGAGGGTGGGCGTTCGCCATGGCGAAGGAGTAGGTGGCCGCGTCCATCATCTCCAGGTCGTTGAGGAAGTCGCCGAAGACCATCGTTTGCTCGGGACTCACCCCGCGCGCCGCCTGGACCCGGCGTACCGCCGCGCCCTTGTTCGCGGTGGGGCTCATCACGTCCACCCAGTGGGCGCCGGACACCACCACCTGGTGGCTCGCGCGGAAGTCCGCGAGCCTCGGCGCGGCGCCGTGCTCGGCGGAGTCGAAGTCGTAGACCGCCACCTTCAGCACGTCGTCCCCGGCGACGGCCATCAGGTCCCCGACCACCCGCAGACGGGTGTAGTACGGCGTCACCTGGTCGACGAACGCCGGGTCGCTGCGCTCGACGTAGGCCGAGCGCTTGCCGCAGACGACGGCGCCGGCGCCCGGGATGCCGCGCACCCGGCGCACCAGCTCGCGCGCGACCTCGAGCGCCAGGCCGTCCGAGGAGATCTCCTGGCCACGCTCCACCACGTAGCTGCCGTTCTCGGCGATGAAGACCAGCTCGTCGGCCACGTCGGCGAAGAGCTGCACCAGGTTGAAGTACTGCCGTCCGCTGGCCGGGCAGAACGTGATGCCCCGCGCGTGCAGCTCGCCGATCAGCGGCCAGAGGTCGTCGTGGATCCGCTTCGCGTCGTCGACGAGCGTGCCGTCCATGTCCGTCGCGACCAGCCGGATGTCCGGCCGCGGCCGCAGACGCGCGAGCTCGGCGAGGTCATGCTGGTGCGAGTCGGGCACGGGCCCATCCTCGCACGAAGCGACCCCGCCGAGCCCTCGGTCCGCCTACGGCTCGCTCGGGCCCGGCGACGGAGCCGCCGCCACTTCCTTGCGGAAGCTGCGGCCCGTCGCCCCCAGGCCAGCGAGCGGAACCGTCACGCCCGACTCGTCGGCTTCGGCGGCCCGGATCACCAGAGCCGCCGTCCGGTTGCCCACGGCCTGCGGGGCGAAGGTCACGGTGATGGTGCACTCCGCGCCGCTCCTGACGCCCCTGCCGCAGAGGTTCACCTGGGAGAACTCCGCCGCGTTCGCGCCCTCGATCGAGATGCCGCCGATCTCGAAGTCCCCCTCGCCCACGTTCGCCAGGACGATCGCCAGGGGTACGGCGGCCACGCTGACCGGGGTCCTCGTGAAGGCGAGCGTGGCCGGGGTGGCGACCGGCTGCGGCTGCGGCACGAGGCCCGTACCGGACAGCGCCACGGTCTCCACCGGCGTCATCGGGTCGTTCGTGGCGACCTGGAGGCTGGCCGCGCGCGCGCCGGCGACTGTCGGCGCGAAGGTCACGAGGATCGTGCAACTCGAGCCGGGCGCCAGGCTGGCGCTGCAGTCACCGGACTGCCCGAAGTCCGCGGCCGCGGGGCCGCCGAGGCCGATGCCCGAGACGTCCAGCGAGGCGCTGCCCACGTTCGACACCTTCACGGACTGGGCCGTGCTCGTCGTCCCGATGTTCTGGGACGCGAAGGCGAGCGCGCCCGGCGTCGCGAGCACCAGCGGCGCGGGCGTGGGAGTGACGGCTCTGAACACCGAGGGCGCCGACTCGGCCGTCAGCGTCGGGTAACCGGGCACGGTGCTGCCCACGGTGTTCAGCGCGACGATCCGGTAGTAGTAAGCCGGGCTCGGCGTCGAGGCCCAGCCGGTGTCGGCGTACGTCGTGGTCGCCACCGGCAGGTCGATTCTCACGAGGTTGCCCGCGAAACCGCGGTCGGTGGACCGCTCGAGCCTGAAGCCGGTCGCCGTGACCGAGTTGTTGGTCCAGCTCAGGTCGATCACCCCCGGGGCGCCGTTCCCCGCCGACACGATCCCGGGCGCCTTGGGCGTGGCGGCGAACACCACCGCGCGCATCATGTCGTTCTCCTCGTGGCTGAGGATGTGGCAGTGCCACACGTACTCCCAGCCGAAGTTGACCACGTCGTTCGTCACCGTCACCGCGTTGCCGAGCGGGTCGAGGTTCGTGAAGCCGAGCCCGGAGCCGATCGGCAGCGACGGCTCGAGGGGTCGGAAGCTGTTGGGCACCTCGAACGGGAGCGTCGCCGGCGCCGGGGCGATTGGCCGCAGCGCCACGATCGTGTCCTCCAGCGGGCTGACGCGCACGGTGTCCTTCCACCCGAGCTCGCTGGCTTCGGGCAGCCGGATCGCCCCGTCCCAGCCGACACGGTTGAGGAGCTGGACGTGGAAAAGGTGGAAGTGGATCGGGTGGGTGTCGACGCCATTGTGCGTGATCTTCCAGATCTGGGTGCCGTCCGCGCCGGGGTCGCCGATAGGCACGGCCGCGTCGGAGAGCCTGACGAGCTCGGTCGGCGGGTCGGCATAGCCCTGCATCACGAAGTTCTGGTTCGTGACGTTCGTGACCGGGATCTCGACGCCCAGCTTGGCGCTCATGCGGCCGTAGTCGTCGAAGGCCGCTCCCATCTCGTCGTGCATGGCCTTGTGCTCGAACGGCAGCGTGGGCCGCGAGCCGTCGACGGTCTCGAAGGCCATCGACGAGTCCTGGATCCGCGCGTAGCCCCAGTAGGGGTAGGCGCTCGGGAAGGCCGGGTCGCCACCGGCCCGGGTGTAGACAGTGTCGTAGGCCGACTGCCCGACGATGATCGGGTCCTGGTCGCGCTCGAAGACGCCCGGCTTGCCCGGGGCCGACGTGAACTCGGCAACCAGCGGCGCCATGTCGAAGGGCGCAGGCGTGCCCGCCCGCACGTGGATCTGCATGACCGTTCGCGTGTTCGGGCCGTAGCCCGGCAGCGTCGACGGCGCGCCGCCCGTGTCCTGCAGGTCCGGGTTGCCGGTGTAGTAGTCGTAGCGTGGATCGGCCGCCGGGAAGGCCGCCGGGGCGTCGTTGTAGAGGATCAGCGTCTTGCCCGCGTAGGCCGAGAAGTCGACGATCACGTCGGCGCGCTCCGCCGGGCCCAGGAGCAGTGCGTGGTTCGTGACGTTGCCGAAGTTGAACGTCGTGGGGTTCGCGTTCCAGTCGACGGGCCGGCTCGGTACGACGGTGGGCAACGGCAGGAAGCCACCCTCGGTGCCGATCTGGATCCAGTCGGGCCCCTTGCTGGCCGGGTCCGGCACGCCACCGACACGCGCGTCGGCGGGCCAGTCGGGCGGGTAGCCGGGCGTGCTGCGCGAGGCCGGCACCATCCGGACCTCGGTGCACTCGGCCAACGGGACGCCGCCGGCGCAGAGGGCCGTCGGCGGCAAGGCCGGGTCCGGGATCTCGGTCGTCTGCGTCCGCTTGTCGGCGGCGACGAAGAGCGAGAGGTTCCAGAAGCGGTCGTGCGACGCGTCCAGGACCCGGAAGCGGTAGGCCTTCGGGTCGACGGTTAGCGTCGGATACGCCGAGCCGTTGATGAGCGGGGTGTCGAAGAAGGCCTCGGCCACCACCGAGGGATTCGGCGTGCCCGGGACCTCGGGCGGCTGCCACGGCGCGTTGAGCGGGTCGTAGTACGGGTTGGGGACGGGGAGGAACGGGATGTTCGTCGTCGGCGGCCAGAACCAGGGACCGTAGTGCCAGCGGCCCATCGCGTTGGCGCCGCTGAGGTCGTACGGGTTCTGGGCGGGCATGTAGACGTGGGGCCACCACAGGTCCCCGGTGTTCGGCTGCCGCCGGCCGGTCGTCGGGTCCACCGGGCCCGTTCCCCAGTTCCAGGTCGGGTCCTGGAGCGCGATCCTCTCGGCGTCCACGAATGTCTTGTCCTGGAGCACGAGCGGGATCTGCTCGGCGGGGATGAGCCCGCGGGCCACGAGGTCATGCTCGATGGGGTCCTGGAGCAGGTAGGGGCCCGCCTCCCCCGCGTAGACGTTGAGTCGGGTCACCCCGGCCGCGTGGTCGTGGTAGAACATCAGCCGCGCGCTCTGCTGGTTCGTGTAGTAGAAGGTGAGGACACCGGCGCCCGGGTCACCGACCTGCAGCGGCCTGCCGGGGTTCTCCATGTCGGGGACGTTGTAGACGCTGACGCCCTTCGGGTACTCGGCCTCGCCCGCTGGTGTGGTCCACTGGTGCGTCGTGCCATCGCTGATCCACGGGGTGACCCCGCCGTGCAGGTGGATCGTGGCGCGGTTGTGGGTGAAGCAGCCGGCGGGCACGCTGTCCGCCGGTCCTGTCTTGCACAGCACGTCGGTGCGCGTGGTGGTGCGCGTCGCGTCGCTCACGTTCGGCCCCGGCCCCGAGCCCACGACGCTGGGGTCGAGCGGAATGAAGAGATTGCCGCCGACGCCCGTGGGCAGCCGGTTCGTGAACCTGACGCGCACTGGCCGGTTCCTCTGAGCGACGATCAGCGGGCCGAGGTAGTGGAAGCGGCTCGCCTGGGAGTCGGTCGTGTTCGTTTGACGGTAGCCTCGCAGGCGCGTGCCGAGCGCCCCCGGCGTGCTCGGGTTGTACGGGCCCGGCAGGTCGATATGGAGCTGCTCGGAGTACTCGCCGAGCTCGATCTCGTAGTAGTCCGCCGCTTCGCCGGCGACTGGAGACGGCGCCGCAACCGCGACGGGAATGCACTGGCCCAGGTTGTTCGCGCCTCCGCCGTCGGTGCCGCACAGCAGCGGCAGGGCGCTGCGGAACTTGCGCAGGATCGGGCTGTTGGCGTAGTTGGCCGTGGCGCCGGAGTAGTCCGGGATCAGTTCTCCGTTCGGCGCAGTGAGCAGCTGCGACGCGGGCATCGGCATCAGATTCGAGGCGGCTCCGCGGCTCTGCGTTGTGCTCTGGCTGCGGGCCCTGGCCTGCAGTCGCCTGGCAGCCGCCTCTCGCTCGGCCTGCGTGAACTTCCGCATCAGGCGGTGCACCCGACCTGCCGCATCGGTGACTTCGTAGGTGAGAGGCGTGGCCTTGGCCTGCGGCTTCGAAGCGCCCAGCGCCGAGGCACCGGTCGCCGCGGCCACCGCCAGTGCCACTATCGCGCTCGTTCGTCGGAGCCGTACACCACGAGTTGCCATGAGCCGCTCTCCTCAGGGCACACCGTGGCGCCGGGTATCGACCGCCACTCGCCCGTCGGACCTAGAGCAAGCTCCGTGCCCCGAGGTCCGCTCCCCCGCGTTCCCGGCAAGCCTTTGTATCGAAAGGGCCACGACCCGGCCATGCGGTCGGAGCCGCGGCGGGGGGCCACCCAGCCCACCGGGAAGCGGGCGCTTCTCCCGAGAGACGGGACGCCGCCGGCCACCCGCGAGGTACGCGAGGCCCGCGGCCTCGAGCGTTGACCCGCCCTGCGCCCACGCGCATCATGTGGTCTGGTCCGCGGCGCGGCCGGCCGCAGGAGCGCACGTGGTCGACATCAACCAGAGAGACCGCACGATCCGCGTCAAGATCGTGTACTACGGTCCGGCCCTCGGCGGGAAGACCACGAACCTGCGCGTGCTGCACCAGCACGCGATCCCCTCGCGCCGAGGCGAGTTCGTCTCGGTCAACTCGATGCAGGACCGGACCATCCTCTGCGACCTGCTGC
>JBGASI010000318.1:0-5780 GCA_044229815.1 Vicinamibacteria bacterium
CATGGCCGGATTCTACCGGCCGGCAGAGCCGCTCCGCCTGCCCGCATGAGCTCACTTCAGTCGGACGAGTTGCCCCCGGCGACGCACGATGTTCTTGTAGTCCCATTGGACGTCCCGGGACTCGGCGAGCCATCGCCGCAGCTTCTTCGTGTCGACCTGGTCGACCGCCGTGTACCGCACCTCCGCGGCTTTGAAGGTCCCCTCCTTCGTGAGGCCCTCCTCCTCGAAGGACTGGCCGCTCCAGAACAGCAGGCGCACTCCGCCCTTGAGCTTGCTGTACCCGACGATGGGGTTGCCGTCGAGGAACCACACCGGATGGCGGTGCCAGACCTCGTTCTCCGCACCCTCGAGATGCCGGTCGATCTCCCGGGCGAGCAGATCGCAGATGGCCCGCTCGGCGGGCGCCAGGGCCGCGTTGTACTCCTTCGTGTCTGTCTGCATGGGCATCTCCTCCGCCACCGGCGGCAATGACGAACGAGTCAGGCCGGCTCGTTCACGACCTCGTACTCGCTCTGGACGAGCCCGCCCCCGAAGGCCTTCGTTCCGACGTGGCGCAGCCGGACGTCGTGGGGCAGCGTGCCGAAGAGCGGGATGCCGCGGCCGATGAGGATCGGGACCCGCGAGACGACGAGGCGCTGGACGAGGCCGGCGGCGAGGAAGCCCTGGATCGTGATGCCGCCGTCGAGGTAGACGTGCTGTGCTCCTTGTGCCTCGAGCCGGGAAGAGATCTCGGCTGGCATGCCCTTCATCCACTCGGCCCGGCCGCCCAGCTTCGCCACGGGCGTGAGATCGACCGGCCTGTGGCTCAGCACCGCCACCCGCCTCTCGCCGTAGGGCCACACGCCGAAGCCGAGGACGGTCTCGAACGTCTTCCGTCCCATGACGAGCGTGTCGATCGTGGCGATGAACTCCTCGTACCCGTGCGCCTCGTTGCCGCCCGCGTCGAGGAAGTCGAGCCCGCCGTCCTCTCGCGCGATGAACCCGTCGACGCTCGCCCCGACGAACACGGACGTCCTCATCCCAGCCTCCGATCTACAGTGGCGACGTTCGGCACCTCGATGCGAGGAGCCCGGTCGCGGCGTCCAGGTCCAGGTCTGCCACGAGGAGCCCTTCGCGTCCGTACGGCTGATAGCACAGCAGCGTTCCGTCGGGGCGGGCGATCGCCGACGTGGTCCCCGAGCCTTCGCTCGCGCAGTTCACCGACGCGAAGTAGCAGGTGTTCTCGGCGGCGCGGCACAGGACCGCCTTCTCGTGGAAGCTGTTCGCGGGGTCGGCGAAGGTCGTCGGGCGGTAGCTCCCGGGCTCGGCCACGTGCGCGTGGGGGTGGAAGACCACCTGCGCGCCTCGGCGCGCGGCCCAGCGGACCGTCTCAGGGTACCGCCAGCCTTCGTGGCAGATGACGATGCCGAAGGTCAGCGGTCCGGCCGTGAACACGCACCGCTCGGTCCCGAAGGCGGGGTAGGTGGCCTCCTCCGACGGGTCGAGCTGTCCCTTGTCCTGCCAGCCCGCGATCGCGCCGTCGGGGTCGAACACGCACGCCGTGATCTGCAGGCCGCGGTCCGTGATCCGCTCCGTGCCCAGCACGACCGTGACTCCGGCCTGCCGGGCGGCCTCGGCCACCGCGCCGCGCGCCCGGTCGAGGAACGCCGGATCGGGCGGCGGCGCCGACGTGCCCGGCCACCGATAGCCGGGCACGAAGCACTCCGGGAAGCAGACGACGAGCGCGCCCTCGCGTCCGGCCTCGGCCACCGCGTCGGTCGCGAGGCGCACGGACTCGGCGGGAGTCGAAGGCGGCCGAAAGTTCGCGAGAGCGATGCGTGCGGTCGTCACCACACCTCCACGGGCCGCCAGTCGGCCTCGAGCTCGTCCCGCACGTCGAGATCGGGCGGCGTCTTCGGCAGTCGATGGATCATGACCTCCTCTTCCGGTGTCGCGATCCGGCGGCCCGCCTCCTGGTAGGAGAGCGGGCCCTGCCACATCTCCCAACCGAGCCGAGCGTAGAACGCGGCGCTCGAGGGCGAAAGCGCGGCGAGCTCGAAGTCGTGGAGCAGGGGAGGGAGCGACCGCAGCACGAGCGTGGCGAGGCCCCGCCGCTGCCGCCACCGCGCGGTCGCCACGGCCTCGACGTAGGCGGTCGCGAGCGGCCGGCGCTCGGCGCCGATGCGCAGCTCCCGCTCCACCCACGCCGCGTGTGACACCAGCGCTCCGCTCTCGAACGCGAGAACGTGCGTCCCGCCCCGCAGCAGCTCGAAGTACGCCGAGAAGTCCTCCTCGTACGCCTCGGAGCAGAGTGCCAGGACGCGCGTCCGCAGGCCCGCCTCCAGCGCGGCACTCGAAACGACGCGGATCTCTGGGCTCATCGGGGCACCGTCCTCGAGCGAAGCGGGCCCTGTGTGCGCTCCGTCACGTCCGCCGGCGGGCATGCAACCGCCCCGGGGCGGGCCGGTCTATCCGCAGCAGGGAGGTCATTCATGCGGAGGCGCTTCACATTGGCAGCCGTGCTCGCGACAACTCTCGCCGCTCTGCCGGCGGCCGCGGGCACTCGAGTCTACGTCCGGATCGGACCGCCGGCCCCGATCGTCGAGACGCGGGTGGCGGCGCCGGGCCCGCACCACGTCTGGGTGGCCGGCTATCACAGCTGGAACGGGCAGGCCTACGTCTGGGTGAACGCGCCGCGCCAGCCGCTCGAGGTAGGGCTTTCCCGGGGACCGGTACTTCTCGACCTCGGCCGGGCTGAGTTCGTGGTCCTTCCTGTAGTAGAAGGCACTCTGGTTCGCGACGACCCTGAGGACGAAGTGCCCGGCCCCGATCCGGACGAGCGAGTAGTCGAACGGCTCGGAAGCGAGCTCCTGCGGGTCGTCGGGCGCGGTCAAGTCAGCCCCGGCCCGCCAGCGACAGGAGACCCGACGCGGCGAAGCACACGCACGAGATCAGGATGCCGATGATCGGCGTGCGGAACCAGTAGCGCAGTCCGATGGCGAGATAGGCCGCCGCCACGAGGATCGCCAGCGGGACGAAGACCGCCGCGTTGGCGTCGAACGCCGACGGGCTGCGTCCGACGAGGAGCACGACGGTCCCGAAGAGGACCGCGCCGAGACTGTGGCTCAGGTTGAAGCCGACCCAGGCGAGCCACAGGTTCGTCTGCCGTGTCAGTTGCAGGGTCTGCGCAGCCATGCCCCGCCGGTACTCGGCGTCCCGCGGCGAGAGCCCCTTCGCCTCTTCGGGCGTCAGCGGCGTCGCGAGGGCGTGGGCGATGCCCAGGAGCACGAAGGGCAGCGCGCCCAGCAGGAAAAGGTAACGGCTCAGCTCGGTCACGGGGTCCTTTCTCTCACGACGCCCTCGAGGCTGCGGAGCACCCCGAACGGGAGCTCGATCGTGTCCGTCGCCTGGATGGGGGTCAGCATGGCTTCTGCGAGCGTCTCGTCTCCATCGTCGTCACGGCCGACTGCGCCATGCCCGGCCTCTCCGTCCGCTGGGGGATCCGCCCGAGCATAAGCCAGGAACGATCGACGGCGGCGGCGCCGCGATCGTACGATGGACGGATGAGCGCGAACGCCCTTCCGTGCCTGGAGCTGCTGGAGGCCACCCCCGACATCCTGCGCGGGCTCATGTGCGAGCTCGGCGAGGAGGACGCCCGCTGGAAGCCGGCCCCCGACCGTTTCTCGGTCGCCGAGGTCCTGGCCCACCTGTCGCACTCCGAGGGCCATTGCTACCGCGCGCGCCTCGACCGCTTCATGAGCGAGGAGCGGCCCGAGTTCGCGTCCGACGACGCGCAGATGCACCTCCACCTGTACCGAGACGCGGACCCGGAGGAGGCCTTCGCGCACTTCGAGGACCAGCGCGAAGACAACCTGGCGTTCCTGCGGGGGCTGCCGGCCGCCGCCGCGAGCCGCGTCGCCGGCCACGAGGCGGCGGGGGCGATCACGCTCGGCCAGATGCTCCACGAGTGGGCGCTGCACGACCTCGGGCACGTGCGCCAGGTCGCGGAGCTGGTGAGGGCGCGGCGTTACCTGGATGGCGCCGGCCGGCTCGGCGAGGAGTACCGGCTCACGCCGTAGGGGCTAGAGCTCGTCGATCAGGATCCGGTCGACCTTCTGCTCGGTCACCCAGGCCGCGATGGAGGCGATCTCGTCGTCGGTGCCCACGGCGATGCAGCCCTGTGTCCAGTCGACGAGCGTGCTGTATGCGCCCTGGGCCAGCCGGTGGGGCCCGTGGACGCCGATGTCGCCACCGCTGAAACCCTGCGCCCGCTGTGCCGGCGTCGGATAGCCGACGGGGATGAAGAGGTGGAAGCGCGCGGAGGGGCGCGGCTGGCCCAGTGCATAGGAGCCGACCGGGACGCGCCCGTCTCCTTCACGCCGCTTGCCGACGCCGCCGCGGCCGAGCGCGACGCGGTGAGTCGCCTTCACTTTCCCGCCGTCGCACAGGTAGAGCGCGTGCTCCCGGGCGCGGACGTAGAGCCGCCGGCCCGGTTGCACACAGGGATCCGCGGTCGCGGCGGTCAGCGCGAGGACGGTGGCGGCCAGCACGGTGTCTCCGTCTCCCTACGGCGCCACGCTGAATGGCTCGACGCGCGTTACCACCTCGCCCGTCCTCTCGTCCCGCACGGCCAGCGTGAGCGCGTACTCGCCGGGCTCGGCGCCCTCGAGGCTGATCCCGAGCGTCCGCGTGACGCGGCCGTCCGGCGCCGGCTGGATCAGCGTCGCCTCGGCCTGGCGCACCACCGTGCCGCCGCGCAGGAGAGCCCAGGAGCCGGACACGTGAGGCACCTCGCCGCGGGCGCCGGCCGCCGGCGCACCGTAGGCGCTGTACTGGCAGTAGACGGTCGAGCCGCTGCGGAACGTCCGCGACAGCGCGACCTTCGGCTTACGCTTGCCGTTCGGGTCGTCGAGCTCGGCCGTCAGGATCGGCGTCGACATCCGGAACTGGTTCGCCGGCGGCACCTCGAACGTGTGTACCAGGGTGCCGACGCGCTTCGTCTCGGCGTCCTCGACCAGCAGCCGCAGCTGCCACACGCCGGGTGCGAGATTCCACTGCCGCGCCAGGATCACCGGCACCCCGGGCGTCACTTTCGGCGAGCCCTCGAACTGGTCGCGCACGGGCGGGCCGCCGCTGGCCGCGCGCGCCTCGGAGACGAGCTTGTACAGCCGCTCGCCGGACTTCCCGGGCGGCGGAACGACCTCGGTCGCCAGCATCGTCGCGACCTCGCCCGCGCGGTTCGGCTCGAAGAAGAGCGTGGCGACGCGCAGGGGCAGGTCGGTGGTGTCCGCGAGCGAGCGCATCGCGGCGAACGTCGGGCTCGACGCGAGCGCCTGCGCTGTGGTTGTCTCCGGCGCGATGTAGTAGCGCGTGCGGGCGCGCACCGTCACCCCGTCGCGCTTCGTCTTCAGCCGCACCTCGACCTGCCGCTCGCCCGTGGCCGCGCGGGTCGGCTCGTAGCCGAGCAGGTAGTAGGCGTCGGACTCCGAGGCGACGCGGCGCAGGCCGGCGTCGGTGAGGTTGCCCGAGAAGACGCTGCCGCCCGTGACCTGCACGAGGCCGTCCGCCTGCTGCGTCAGCGCGAGCTCGAGGCCGCCCCTGTCGGGCGTGACGCCGCGCGGGTCGACGAAGTGGACCGCCACGTTCGCGCGGCGCGCCGCGTCGATCGCTTCCGTGTATCCCGGCATCCTCGGAACCAGGAAGAAGCCTTCGGAGATCACGACCAGCGACTTGCGGCCGCGCAGCTTCACGAGCGACGCGAGCGCCTGCTGCAGTCCGCCGAGCGTCATCCCCGTGCGTCG